>JABGOW010000053.1 GCA_018645275.1 Verrucomicrobiota bacterium | reverse complement strand
GGACGTCTGTGCATTCTCATACCTGTCCGTGAAGAATGATGACCACATGTACTTACGAAGTAACCGGTCTGCTTGTCCAAGCTCATCCCCATCTTCTGGGATGATCGTGAATAAAGCGGCGAGGACGGGGAGGACAGCCCCAGTGGGAAGTCTCTGGCGATCGAAGATTCGCTGGCTCTCAAGGAAGCCAGCCATTCGCGACACCCCGGTAACCATGGAATCCCAGCGACTGACCATGGCCCTCTTGTCCATGTCTATCATGCCGCGCTGGTTGGGAAGCTTGCCCTGCATGAGAGCTGACGTGGCCAGTATCAGGTAAGCAATGTCCCCGTATTCCCCTACACTTGGATGATCCTCAAGCAGGTTATCCTGGAGGTCGTGCAATGACATTCCCTTAACGCTTTCCACTTCTGCGACTATGATATCGTAGAGAGAAAGGGGTTTGCTGTTCGTGTTCATGTTTATGAACACCTGCAGTGCCACCTCCTTGTCCGTTGTTGCGGGGAGAGCGAGGTAGGGGAGGTTGAAGTGCTGGATCACCACACGAAGCCCGACAATCCGTTCCTTGATGTCGGTTCGAAGCTGATTGTACTTCTCAAGAGCGGCAAGGTAAGCCCTGTATTGCTCCAGAGTGTCTGGGCTGTCCTCATCCGGAAGTGTGGGGGCCTTTTCTTCTGTTGCCTCCGCAATCCATTCGTCCAGTCCCAAGGCCACGTCTCCCGGTCGGAAGAGGTCCATTGGGACCAGCCCCTTCTCCAGGCAGCGGGCCGGTTTGTTCAGCCAAAGTGGGTACCGGTTTCCTTTGCGCTCCCAGCGAGTCCAGCAATAGACATCCATGAATGCGCCATCACCTGCACAGTCTGTTGATGGGTCGAACTCTGGAAGGTGAAGGAAGTACGTTTCTCGGTCATAGTTGTTGTGTACCGTCCGCCAGAGTGCCGTGAGGCGTTGCTGACCGTCGAGCAAGTACTCCGAGAATGAATCCGTGCATTCTGGTGCTGTCGCGATCGGACGTGACGCGAACTTCTCCTCGTCACCTACCTTCAGTAGAAGCGTCACGCCAACGGGCAGATTGTTGACGATCGTGTTGATGAAGCTCGCGATTCTCCTGCGGTCCCAAGACTCATGCCGCTGGAATCGGGGAAGCTTGATCTTCCCTTGCTCAATGAGGTTGAACCACTCCTGCAGGCTGCGATCCTGTGCTTTGCTCGAAGATCCGGCCATCAAGAAATCCTCCCGACATAGTACCCCATGGTGATATCTCTGTTCTGGCCTTGGTCATGTCGAACAAGCCGGGTCAGGTTCAGTGTGGCGCTACCGTCCCAAAGGGCCTGGGAGATGTGGACCCGTTTTCTGCCGCGCTTGTAGAGGACTTCTTCTTCGGTTGACGTGACCTCGAACGAGCTCTCGGACCCTACAAATCCCAACACGATGCCGCACTGATCCCAACGAGACTGCACTCTCTCAATCAGGGGCGTCACTTGAGCGGACAGGAACCTCTCTGCCTCTTCGGGCTGCATGACATCTAGGACGGCGCTCAAACCGGTGATCAGTATCGTCTGCTTCTCTGGAGCACAACGCGGGAAGCTGGTCGTCCACGCCAATGCCTCACGCAACGACACCATCCAGGCGTCCCCATTGATCAACGGCCCGAGGGACTCCCGGTCGAAGACGATGCTCGAGCCCCGACGCTTCCAACCTGTGCTTGATTGCTCACGCATTCGCTCGGCCTCCAATCGCAGCTCTACCTCTCGAAGTTCGCCAACTGTTCCTCGATGCCGTAGGCCTGTTGCCGGGCAAGCTTGTCAATAACATCAAGGCAGCGGTCCTTGGCTTCCCGGGTGTGGGCCTGATGGTACATACGCATCACCAACTCCGGAATGTCGTGCTCAATGCGGGCGTGCTTTCGGTCTGGATCTGAGAGTAGATCCACTGCCTTCGCCAGCGCGTCTGCGACCACATCAGGTAACCGTCCATCGAGTTTCTTGGCCATTCGCCACAGACCCTCTGCTCCCTCAGGAAACGCACGGCTCTTCACAAGCCCGGCGACAACTTCCTCCTGGGCGGTCGGGTCAAAACCCTCGCGATCAAGAAAATGGACGGCCTCCTGCCGGACCTCTTTCGCCGGGTCCTCGAAGCACTGGAAGAGATAGTCTCTACAGAAATCGCCATACTCTCCCGCAAGGTTCGCTGAGAAGACGCCCACTGCTCCTTTTCTGACCGCCTCGCATCCTTCAAGGGCGCGCAGGAATTCAGGTTCCACATCGTCATTCCCGAGCCGTGAAAGAGCGATGAGTCTGCCAGCGTGGTTGCGGAGTTCGCAGTCCTCTGAATCAAGCATCCTGACCAACACATCTCTGATTGCGGCATAGTGGGTTGTGAGGGCGTAATACAGGAAATGCAGCGTCCGAGGCGTTCTCAGCATTCCGTCTGCGGCATCGCTTACACATGTGCAAAAAAGCCCCACAGATCTGTCCCTGTCGATGTTCAGGATGGCGAGCAACGGACGGACGGCACAGCTTCTAACCGCCGAGGAATCGTCAACGACCAAGGAAGTGACCGCATCCTCAAGCTCTGGCAAACGCTCCGGATACGCGAACAGCAGGTTGCCTATAGCATCGGCTGCTCTTCCGCGCGTTGTGTTGATTCCCTGCTGGTCGAGGTCATCGCGGTCATGGATCTCTTCGCTG
>JABGOW010000397.1 GCA_018645275.1 Verrucomicrobiota bacterium | reverse complement strand
GAAACACGGGACATCTCACTTGCCGGGAGGATCCTCGCGCGTTTCCCCGAGGCCCTCTCGCCTGAGCAGCAGATTGGTGATGCCCTCGCTGAGTTGGGTGAGCTCGCGCTCACCCCAGAGGCGAACATCATCAAGCTACCGAACATCTCTGCGTCAATCCCGCAGCTGAAGGGGGCAATCGCTGAGCTCCAGGCAAAGGGCTATGCGCTCCCCGACTACCCTGCCTCTCCGGAAACACCTGCAGCGCAGGACGTCAAGGAGCGCTATGACGCCATCAAGGGCTCCGCAGTGAATCCGGTGCTCCGCGAAGGAAACTCCGACCGTCGGGCACCAAACTCTGTAAAGGCCTATGCACGCAAACATCCACATCCTATGGGAGCATGGAGCCCCGAGTCAAAATCGCACGTTGCGAACATGTCTCGGGGCGATTTCTACGGTAGCGAACGTTCGCTAACCCTCGACCGAGCGTGCAATGCCCGCATCATGTTTACAGCGGCAACGGGAGAGACAACCCTTCTCAAGTCCGACACCCCATTGCTCGACGGAGAGATTATTGATGCCGCCGTCATGAGCCGCCGCGAATTGCGTGCGTTCATCAAAGCGGAAATCGAGGATGCGAAAGCCAAGGATGTGCTCTTCTCTGTTCACCTCAAAGCCACGATGATGAAGATCTCAGACCCCATCATTTTCGGGCACTTCGTTTCCGTGTTCTTTCAACCTGTGCTCGAGAAGCATGCAGCCACCCTAGCTGAATTGGGATTCGACACAGGCCATGGGCTGGGCGACCTGGCGTCAAAGATCGAAGCGCTTCCGGAAGCCCTTCGGGCTGAAATCGAAGCCGACATCCAGGCCTGCTATGATAGCCAACCAGATCTTGCAATGGTCAACTCGGATAAGGGCATCACCAATCTGCACGTCCCGAGCGATATCATTATCGACGCTTCCATGCCCGCTGCTATTCGTGCCTCCGGCCAGATGTGGGGACCCGACGGGCTACAGAAGGATACGAAATTTGTAATTCCCGACCGCTGCTATGCGGGCGTCTACAGGGAGACCATCGACTTCTGCAGGGAGCATGGTGCTTTTGATCCCACAACCATGGGATCTGTTGCCAATGTCGGGCTGATGGCACAGAAAGCAGAGGAGTACGGATCCCACGACAAGACCTTCGAAATACCTGCTGACGGCATCGTGCACGTCATCGCGGATGATGATTCCGTGCTACTTGAGCAATCGGTAGAAGCCGGGGATATCTTCCGCATGTGCCAAGTGAAAGACGCCCCAATTCAGGATTGGGTAAAGCTCGCCGTGAAGCGGGCCCGTGCCACAGGAACGCCTGCGGTCTTCTGGCTTGATGCTAATCGCGCCCATGATGCTGCACTGATCGAGAAGGTGAATGCATATCTTCCTCTCCATGACACAGAGGGACTTGATATCAGCATTATGGCTCCTGTCGAAGCAACACGACTCTCTCTCCAGCGTGCGAAGCAGGGGAAGGACACCATTTCGGTTACGGGCAACGTGCTGCGTGACTACCTGACGGATCTATTTCCCATTCTCGAAGTCGGAACCAGTGCCAAGATGCTGTCTGTGGTCCCTCTCATGAATGGTGGAGGCTTGTTCGAGACTGGCGCAGGCGGCTCTGCACCAAAGCACGTCCAGCAGTTTGTGGCTGAGAACCATCTCCGTTGGGATTCGCTCGGCGAGTTCCTTGCCCTGACCGTCTCGTTGGAGCATCTTGCCCAGACGTTCGACAATTCGAAAGCCCAGATCCTTGCGGATACACTGGATGAGGCTGTTTCCAAGTTCCTCGAGTCGAATAAGGCGCCCTCTCGGAAGGTCAATGAGCTCGATAATCGCGGCAGCCACTTCTATCTTACGCTCTACTGGGCGGAAGCGTTGGCCGCACAGGAAAAAGATCCCGAGCTAAAGGAGGCCTTTGCAGCGATTGCCCGTGAGCTAGCGGCAAACGAAAGTGCCATTGTGGACGAGCTCAATTCCGTCCAAGGCGCTCCTGCTGATATCGGAGGCTACTACCGCCCTGATCTCGCCAGCGTCACGGAAGCCATGCGCCCAAGTGCAACCTTCAACCGGCTGCTTGCACCTCTACAGTAATCCCGGTATACCACCCCGCATGCTGTAGCGCTTGCCCTGTGCTGAGATCCCTCGGCAAGCTCGGGATGACACTGCAGGAACCGCGACCTTGTTTGAAAGAGGTAGCACCAGTTCTAATGCAACGTCTGATATTCGATTTGCCCAGATCAAGGTTCCGAGTTCTGGGCTCTGGGTTGGGGAGCAGCGAGAAAGCGCCCCCCGTTTCGAGTACGTTTCCGGGCAGGATCAACCTCACGCACCCGATTAGGATTACGAGTACGATTAGGAGGTCACAGCGCAAAGCTGTTCTCACGCCGTTCTTAATCGTAATCCTACGCGTAATCGTAATCGCTTCCCGAACCCGTGCACACAGTTGTGCAACGTGCGTTGTCCGGCGCAAAAAGCTCTGTCATGGTGCGTCTTTCCGCTACCAGAAGATAACGTAGAGTGCGACGGTCATAGCGCAGACCACGAGCCCGCAGATGAGCGCGCCCTTGGAGCTGGTCAGGTCCATCGTTGTGTTCGTCTTGAACTCCACCTTTTCTCCACGGAAGATCAGTCCAAGAAGGATCATAAGGCTCAACACGGCAAGCAACGAATAG
>JABGOW010000537.1:1524-2712 GCA_018645275.1 Verrucomicrobiota bacterium | reverse complement strand
ATCGTGTACTTTCTGAATGCATCGACCAGAAAACGGCGAGCCCAGCCCTCGGTGCTGTAAGCCTTTCCGAAGTCACGGTCTGTTAGCACAAGATGGTCCGGGCAGTCTTCGACGAAACCATGGACGTAGACGATGCCCGAGAATCGGTTGCCCACTGGGAGCGCTGGTGCAGTATACGTATCGACTGCTCCATTGAAATGTTTACCCGCCGCCGTGTTGAAATGCTCGTCGAAATTGGTCGTGACAACGCGCACGGATTCCGCATCACAGAACAGCCGGATGATGTCGTGGTGAATCGGGTTCGGGCGTGATGTTGGGTTTGTGAGAATCTGTTGCGCGGCCCGGTGCACATCGACGCCAGCATTCTCCAATGCGCCGAGATAATGGTCGAAGTTCTCGCCGCGCCAGCGCCGCCCTGAATGGGACTCTGTCATCTTAATCAAGCCCTTGAAGTCCGGATACTGTGCGGTACCGCCTGACGACACTCCCGCCCCTGCAAAGATAAGCAGCTCTCCTCTGTCTCGCGCGTCCAGAACGGCATCGGGAATGTCGAGTTCACCAAGCCTCATGCCGCAATCTCCCCGCTCATGAGTTTGGGAAGGAGATGGTCGCGCGCGGCCGCGAATTTCCCATTCTGGGCCTCAAGGAGCGTTTTCTGAAGGAACGCGGGCTTAGCATATTCATCAAACAAACCCAGCAATTGACGCGAGGGAACTGTCACGTTGACCCGGTGAACAGCGTTTCTGTCCAGCGTTGGTACGGACGCACCTCCGTTGTATTGCTCCAACCGCATCTTCTGCAGCATGAAGTAGGCGAACAATGGGCCAACACGCCTGAATTCACGCACCCAGAGAGCCGTGTTCAGTGGCCAGAAATCCGAGGGAGCATAACTAACCATTCCCAAGCTGCCACTTCGGCCGGTCACGATGCCAGGCCCTTTCACCTTGGCTTCATTGTGCCACCCCGTGACGCCTGTAGACGCATAGATGGGGATCTCCCCTTTCTTTCGCAATCTCGCCGGTAAGTCAAATCCGCGCTGTAGCACGAGCGCATCCTCAAAAGGAACTCGCTCCCACCCCTCCGGCACGCCGTTCTTGATGCGGACGTGCTCGTGGCCGGGAAAGCGGAGGCGGACGAACCACTCTTCGTAGAGATGGCGGGCGGCGTCTTCGAGAAGCTTGATCCGGC
>JABGOW010000537.1:0-1514 GCA_018645275.1 Verrucomicrobiota bacterium | reverse complement strand
CGATCGCGTCATCATAGGCGGAGAGGATGTCAGCAATTCGGCGTTGGGCAGGGAGAGGGGGGAACGGGACACGAAGAGCCATGACGTTCTGCCCGCTGATATTCTGCTGCGCCGCTCCACGAGCGATTGAACGCAGGAGCTGCTGACCTACTGGCCCATTGAAGTAGTAGCAGTAGAATTGAGGGATTGCTTGCGGGGCGAGACGGAAACGTATCAGAAAGGCGCCGGGAAGCACGGGTGCCTCAAATCCCGCGAATACCGCACTTGTGCCTATCCTGCCTGAACGCGTTATCACGAGATCGTTTGGTCGAAGGAAATGTTTCTCAAAATGCGACTCGTCAAGGCGCGCGTAAGGCATGGTGCCGTATGAGATTCGGCCGTCCTCAGATATGTCAGTTGTCCGAAGTGTGGCCACATTCCCAGTGTCATCGTATAGCCCACCGTCAAAACGTGGCCCAAAAGCACTGTCATCGACGATTTCGCCGAAGACTACTTCGTCCCAGTTTGTGGCCGATCTCATCTTCACGCGTCTAGTTCCTTGAAGGTGCTCTGTATTCCCTGTGCCCGTTCCACGGACCTGCTGTTCGAGAGATGACCAGGGCTGGGTCTGTATCGAAAGAGCATTACTCCCCATCCTCCAGCAATTTGGTGATTTCCGCCGGCGTGGGCAATTCGCCCTTGAGTTCTTTGGGCAGGCGTTTGACCATGCGGTAGGTGGCAACGCCGATGGGCTTTTTGGCGGTGTGCAGGGCGTATTCTACAATGGTGCGTTTCTTCTCCTTACAGAGAATGATGCCGATGGATGGCTTCTCACCTTTCTCGCGGACCTGCCGGTCGAGCGCCGTCAGATAGAACTGCATTTTGCCGACGAATTCCGGCTTGAATTCACCAACCTTCAATTCGATAGCCACAAGGCATTTGAGTCTGCGGTGATAGAGGAGCAGGTCGATGAAGTACTCCTTGTCCTCGACTTCAAGTCGGAACTGAGAGCCAACGAAGGCGAACAGGCCGCCCATCTCGCGGAGAAAATGTTCAATGCGGCCGACAAGGGCGCGTTCGAGTTCGCGCTCGGCGTGTTGCTCTCCCAGTTCGAGAAAATCAAACGTGTACTCATCCTTCACGGCCAGCTTGGCCTGGGCGCGGAGTTTGGGCGTGAGCGCCTTGTTGAAATTGGTCTGCCCCAGAAGCGTCTTCTCATAGCTCTGGTTCTCGATCTGGTGAATCAGCACGTTCTTTGACCAACCGAACTTGCGGGTCGTACGGATGTAGAATTCACGCTCTACCGGGTCCTTGCAGCGCTGCATGATAACCAGGTTGTGGCTCCATGCGATTTGTGCAACCAGTGGTTGCACTTTTGGCAGGTCGGCGTAGGCAACGTATAACTCCTTCATGTAGAAGATGTTGCGACGCGAAAAGCCCGACACCCCAGGAAACTCCGTACGGAGGTCAGTGGCGAGTTGCTCCGCCACGGCCTGACCGTGTTTCGCGGCCATCTTTCGCTGGACGATGAGTCG
>JABGOW010000287.1 GCA_018645275.1 Verrucomicrobiota bacterium | reverse complement strand
TAGAGGACTGAATGATATTCCCTCCATGCTGCGAGAGATTGGCAAGCTCACAGGGAATGAGGCTGATGCCCGAGAGCTGGCTGCCGCCCTGAGTCGCCGACTCCTTGAGCTTCGGGCAGCCGAAGTGCCATCCCCGAGACCGAGCGTCTACGCGGAGATTTGGCACGACCCGATGACAACCATTGGGTCCGGGACGTTTCTTTCTGATCTCATTGCCTTGGCTGGAGGGAAGAGCATTGGCGATGGGGCTGGCAGCGACTACTATCAGATCTCGCCGGAGAGTGTGCTGAGTTCGAATCCTGACGTGGTTCTCTGCCTCTATATGGGAAAGGGCGAGGGAGCTTCAGGCGCGTTGAAGGCAAGACCCGGATGGCAGCATTTGAAGGCGGTACAGACGAGTGCGGTGTATGACAGCCTGAACAATGACATTCTGCTACGCCCGGGACCTCGCGTCCTCGAGGGGGTTGCGATTCTCCGAGCTTGCCTGGAGGGAATTTAGGATGCGCGGTCGACAACTGACATTGTGGTTGGTGATTGGTGCGGTACCGGTCGTGGGGCTGCTCTGTCTGCTATTCGGAGCATCCGGACTTGGCGTTCCCGACCTGAATGACCAGATGGGGCGTGCCATCTTTGGATTGCGGATGAACCGTGTTCTGACGGCGTTTGTTGTTGGTGCCGCGCTGTCTTGCGCGGGTTGCGTCTTTCAGGCGTTGCTTCGGAATCCACTTGCAGAGCCCTATGTTCTCGGGGTCAGCAGTGGTGCCGCGTTGGGGGCAGCAGGAGCCATTCTCCTTGGGGCCGGCAGTGGTCTGATGCTCGCGGCGTTGCCATGCGCCGCTTTCCTGGGGGCGGGTGTTACCATGGGGCTTGTCCTTCTTGTTGCCGGTGGTGTGGGGGCCTCCATCTACAGCTTGATCCTGAGCGGGGTTATTGTGAGTGCGATTGCCTCGAGTGTTCTGATGTTCCTTGTGGCAACCGCTTCTAGTGAAGGACTCCACAGCGTTGTATGGTGGATGCTCGGAAATCTTCAGCCGACCTCTTCCGGGCTTCTCGCGACCTGCGCGGCGATCGTCGCCGTAGGCATTGCAGGCGTGTGGTGGCTGGCTTCAGACCTAAACACACTCACGCTGGGCAGGGATACAGCCCACCACGTCGGTGTCCGGACGCGCTTCGCAACGCTCATGGGATTGCTCCTTGCCACGCTCGTAACCTCGGCCGCAGTGGCGGTGGCGGGCTTGATTAGTTTTGTTGGTCTGATCGTTCCGCATGCCGTGCGCAGCATCATCGGGCCGGACCACAGGCGGTTGATTCCGGTTTCGGCGCTTGCAGGTGGAGCCTTTCTTGCAGTATGCGATGCCGTGGCTCGAACGGTGCTTCCTGTGCTCTCGGGGCAGCCGATCGAAATCCCCGTCGGTGTCCTGACTGCACTGTGCGGCGGGCCGTTCTTCCTCTTTATCCTCAAGTTTCGCGGACGTCGAGGTTGGATTGGATGATGAGTGTGGCAGAGGAATTGTAATGAAGGATGCAGCAGCAGGAGCAATGCTGAAAGAACCTCGGACACGGGCTATTGAGTTTTCGAACGTTTCCGGTGGCTACCGGCATGTGCCAGTGTTTCAGAATATGTCGTTCTCCATTCACGAGGGGGCCATGGTGTCGATTCTCGGGCCAAATGGATCTGGTAAGACGACGCTACTGCGTGCGGCAACGGGGTTACTGGATCACGTGTCGGGCGAGGTCTGTCTATTTGGCAGTGAGGTGCGAACGCTGTCGGCGGAGAAGCGTGCCGCGCTGATCGGCGTCGTACCCCAGGAGTCGCACACCCCCATGGCCTATACCGTGGGAGAGATTGTCATGATGGGGCGAACGCATGCACTATCACGTTGGCGGGGACCCGGGCCAGAGGATACGGCAATCGTTGAGCAGGCGATGATCTACACAGATGTGGCCGATATGCGTGATCGGGCGTTCCCGGAGCTCAGCGGTGGAGAGCGACAGCGGGTGATCATCGCAATGGTTCTCGCGCAGCAGCCGCGTGTGATTCTAATGGATGAAGCCACCTCGCATCTCGATATCAATCATCGGCTCGAAGTGATGCAGCTCATTGAGCGGCTGAATCGTGAGCAGGGCGTTACGGTTCTGATGGTGAGCCACGATCTCAACATGGCGGCTGAGTTTAGCGAGCGCTTGCTGCTGATTGATCATGGAGAACTGGTTGCCGATGGGACGCCACGTGAGGTGCTGACAGAGGCGATGTTGCGCCAAGTGTATCACTGTGACGTTAGTATTCACGAAAACCCGCAGAGCGGCTCCGTGATGGTCATGCCCATTGCGCATTCGGTTGTTGAAGCTTCGGCCAGAGTCTGACGACTGGGATGCTCTTTGGAGGCCTATGCAATCATATTGAGGAGGGCATCGCGCAACTCTTCGAGCTGCTCATCGGGGTCACGGGTGGTGAGGGTCGCGAAGCGGGCTGCATCCTTTACGTAGTCACCGTTGCGCTTGATGATGATCTTCTGCCGCCGGACCTCAACAAGCTGTACACCATTACGTGCGGCCTGAATGCGAATCTCGCCCATGGTCAACAGTCGTGATACCGGTGGTGGTATGCGTCCGAACCGATCCTCGAGCTCCTGCCGAAGGGCTTCGATTTCTGCAACTTCTGTTGCTTCTGCGATCCGGCGATAAATTGCGACCCTGAGGCGCTCGCTGGGGATAAAGAGACTGGGCACGTACGCCGCCCCGGGCGATTCGGTCGCGCCCGGTGTGAGCTTAATGAAATCAAGCCTTAGCTCTGTGTCCACCAGCAGAGGCTGCGTTTCTCCCTTCAGTCGCGCCACGGAGCGCTTCAGGAGTTGGCAGTAGAGTCCGAATCCCACGGCAGAAATATGCCCGCTTTGGGCCGCCCCGAGAATGTTGCCTGCGCCACGAATCTCCATGTCCCGTATAGCGAGGTTGAAGCCGGTTCCGAGTCCCGAGTGCTTGCGAAGGGCGCGGATACGCTCACGTGCATCGCGATCCACAAAGCCGTGGGGGGGGAGGAGTAGGTAGGCATAGGCCTTGTGGTTGGAGCGTCCCACTCGGCCGCGCAACTGGTAGAGGTCGGCGATGCCGAAACGATCAGCGCGGTCAATCAGGATTGTGTTTGCCCGTGGAATATCCAGTCCACTCTCAATGATTGTTGTGCAGAGCAGGACATCGAATTCGCCCGCAGAGAAGCGGCGCATGACTTGAGAAAGCTCTGATGACTTCATCTGTCCGTGGGCAAATTCAACTTTGGCTTCCGGAACCAGGGCCGCCAATCGGTCGCGCAGTCGTCGAATGGTCATCACACGGTTGTGGAGATAGTAGACTTGGCCGTCGCGGCCGAGTTCCCGCAGAATCGCCTCCCGAATAATCTCGTCGTCTCCGCGGGCAACAATGGTCTCGATCGCCATGCGCTCCTGGGGGGGCGTCTGTATGAGGCTCATATCCCGTGCCCCTGTCATGCTCATGTAGAGGGTGCGGGGGATGGGCGTAGCGCTGAGAGTCAGCACATCGACCAAACGCTTCATCTGCTTCAGGTGTTCTTTGTGGTGCACTCCGAAACGCTGCTCCTCGTCAATGATGACCAACCCAAGATTTGCAAACTGAATGCCGCCCTGTACCAGGGCATGGGTGCCGATCACAATATCAACGGACCCTGCGTCCAGCCCTTCCTTGAGCTTCGCCTTTGCTCCTGCGGTGCAGAACCGACTCAGGACTTCGATCCGCGCGGGGAAACCAGCCATGCGCTCGGTGAAAGTCCGGAAATGCTGCTGGGCCAAAATCGTGGTTGGGACGAGCATGGCGACCTGTCTGCCATCCTGAACGGCTTTGAAGGCTGCGCGCATCGCAACTTCCGTCTTGCCGTATCCGGCATCACCGCAGACAAGTCGGTCCATTGGGCGCGTGGACTCCATGTCGGCCTTCACGCTTCGAATGGCCTGAATCTGATCCTCTGTTTCCTGGAAAGGGAAGGCGCTATCGAACTCGTGCTGGCATGCCGTATCTGCAGGGAACGCATGGCCCTGCAAGAGATTACGTGCAGCCTGCACTTCGAGCAACCCAGCCGCGAGATCGAGCACGGACTGCTGTGCTGCGGATTTGTCGCGAGACCAGCGTGCTCCGCCAAGACGATGGAGGCTGGCTTCGCGGGAGGCGAGCCCCACATACCGACTCAGCAGATGTGCGTGTGACATGGGCACGTAGAGTTTCGCGTCGTCGGCGTACGCGATTGCGAGAACTTCCTGTTGCTCGTTGTCGAACGTGATCACCTGCACGCCCAGATAGCGGCCGATTCCGTGGTCAATGTGAACAACCAGGTCTCCCGGCTCCATGTCCGTGAAATCTGTGATCCGAGCGCCGCTGTGTCGAGGGCCTCGGGTATGGGAAGCATCCGGATCATATCGGCGCCGGAGCGATTTGCGCCGTCCGTAGAGATTGGATTCGGCCACGACAACCAGTCGTAAGGCGGGACAGTCGCAGCCCTCGGTGAGGACCCCCTGTTGGACGTGCAAGGGCTTCTCGTCTTGGCGATTCAGGTGCTTCTCGAAGTGCTCGACAGAGCCTGGGGTGTCGAGAAAGAGGGTCACATGGCTTCTGCGACGGGTGCGGGCATAGAGGGTCGTGAGGAGCGCCGTGCGGGCTTCCTCTGCCCTCGCAGCGTCGAGACCGCTGCCAATGGCCTCCACGGCGTCATCAAGTGGGAAGAACTGCGGAAGACCGTCCGGTGTGACTACGGGGTGATCCGGCGCAATTCTGACTTCAGAGATGGCAGGGCGAGAGGTGATGGCGGCTTCCACTCTCTCTAGAGACACGCCCATTTTCGTCGCGCTCCCATCGCACCAGAGTGCTTCGTGTGCAGCCGCGTGGGTCCTAATGCTCCCGGGTTCGCTCCAGACGATGGTCATAGAGTCATCGAGGTAGTCCAAGAGCGTAGCCGTCGTGGCGTCGGGGTCGGGGACGGCGGGAGGAACGATGGTGATGGCGCACTTCTCGACTGAACGCTGGCTTGTCGAATCGAATCGGCGCATGGATTCAACGGTTGAGCCGAAGAGCTCGATACGGGTTGGCCATGGGTCGGTCGGAGGCCAGAGATCAAGAAGCCCGCCTTTGAGGGCCACCTGCCCCTTGGCGAGGACTTCGGGCTCAAAGGTGTATCCTGATTCGAGGAGTTGCCGAGTCGTGCGGTCCAGATCGAGTTCTCCATCGAGCTCGATTGTCAGTGTTGTTTCCTCGAGCGCTTCAGGCTCCAAACACGTTTGTAGCAGCGCTTGGATGGACGCCACGATAATCAGAGGGTCCTTGCGTGGAATTGCCCGGCAGGACTGGAGCACGCGCAGCCGGAGTCCTGCAATTTCAGGGTCGTGTTGGGTGTCGGGACGGGGAAGTGCATCCCACTGCGGGAAGTAGGCGATCTCAGGGCTCTGCTTGGCCCGCAACGTCAGAAGATCGCGGTGTGCCTGCTCTTGTCGTTCTGCGGAGTCGTGCAGCCAGAGCAGTATTCTGGAGCCTGCCTGAGAGAGCGCGAGCAGGGTGATCGCTTCCGCCGATGCCGGCATAGCCGGCAGTTCAAGGGCTTGCCCCTCTGTTTGCAGCGCATTGATCGCTACGGCATACTTCGAGATGGCGCTGCGGATGTTCACCGTCTTAGAGGTGTTTGCGCACGTGAGAGGGTGGAATCTTAAGGACGATACGGTACTTGGCTACCGTTCTTCGTGCCACGTCAATGCCCTGCGCCTTGAGCTTCTCCATAATGGCTTGATCGGAGAGTGGCTTGGCAAGGTCTTCATTCGCCACCATATTGCCGATCATATCCTTGATCGTCTTGTTTGAAATCGAGGTCCCGTCCTTTGTGGTTAGCCCCGGGGTGAAGAAATACTTGAGCTCATAGGTGCCGACGGGGGTTCGCATGTACTTCTGGTTCACGGCCCGACTGACGGTCGTTTCGTGCACCCCAACGGCATCAGCCACAGTTGACATGGTGAGGGGACGTAGGTGCGAGACCCCATGCTCCAGAAACTCTGTCTGAACACGGATGATCTCTGCGGCGATCTTGTAGATGGTCTTCTGTCTTTGGTCGATGCTTTTGATCAGGAACGTGCTCGCTCGCAGCCGATCGCGAATATAGGACTTCACTTCTTTTGTGGTGTTTGCGTTCTCCATCAGCCTGCGGTAGTGCCGGCTGATACGAAGATGGGGAAGCTGCGAATCATTGAGAATGATGACGTGCTTTCCGTCAACCTTGCGTACGACGATTTCAGGCAGCACGTAGGAGGCAATCTCCTCAGAGAAGACGCGTCCGGGTTTTGGGTCAAGTGCGTGGATGACGCTGGCCGCCTCCTTGACTGCCTCAACGCTTGTCTTCAGGCCTTTTGCGATCACCTGCATTTTGTGGGCGCCGAGGGTTGTGAGGTGTTCTCGAACAATGTCGCCGGCCAGCGTGTCTGCTTTGCCGAGACGCTCAAGTTGGAGCAGCAGGCAGTCTTGTAGATCTGAGGCCCCGATTCCAATGGGGTGGAACTCCTGGATGACGAGGAGGATATCCTGCAGGTGTTCCTCGGAAAATGGCACGCCTTCCGACAGTTCTTGCATGGAAGAGGTGAGGTAGCCGTCATCGTTGATACTGCCGATGATCATCTCTGCTATCTGCTGGTCGCGCTCGGAAAGTGAGGTCATGTGCAGTTGCGATATGAGGTGTTCCTGCAGGGATTCGTGTTGTGGAAGCGAATCCATGAGGAATTGGTGCTTCTGGTCATCGTCTTTTGTATAGGGGCGATTGTCGAGGTCCTGAAAGAAGTAGTCGCGCCACTCATCGTCGAGCTTCGCCAGGACTTCGAATTCCTTGTCGAAGTCCATCTCGGAGGTGTCGGCATCTTCGTCTCCGGGGTTCTTCTCGATTTCGAGCGTGGGGCCCTCAGGATCCAGCACTTCGAGGGTTGGATTCTGCTCTAGCTCGTCCTGGATCATGGCTCGTAGTTCCAGCACGGGAACCTGCAGCATTTCGAGGGACTGCCGCAGCTGGGGGGCCAGTACCATTTGAAGCCGCTGACTTTGAACCAATGATAGTGTTTGACTTGGCATTGTACGCTCTCTCGCTCTAGTATGGTGCCCAATCTACTTGGACGCTGTTCGTGGGTCGAGCTTATTGCGCATCAGATCACCGCATGGCGTCGGTTGCTATTGCACTGCAATCTGCGGTTTTCTGTTTTGGTTCGCAAGCAGGGGAGTTACCCAAGATGTCTTTACAACTGTGTGTTCTGGCGAGTGGCAGTTCTGGAAACTGCACTTATGTGGGATCTGAGAAGACGCACATCCTGATTGATGCGGGATTGAGTGGGAAGGCCACGACTGAACGCTTGGTTGACGTTGGTGTGGATCCCGAGTCCATTCATGCCATCTGTCTAACGCATGAACACGATGATCATAAAGCATCATTGCACGTGCTGCACCGCCGCTATGGTGTGTCCCTCTACTCCAATTCGGGGACCATTGAGGCGCTTAGTCGCAATCCGAAGCTCAACACCTTGCCTTGGAATGTGTTCACGACGGGGCAGCCCTTCACAATCGGAGACCTTGTTCTTGAGCCCTTTCGCGTGCCGCATGATTCGTATGATCCGGTTGGGTTTGTGGTGAGCTGTGGGGAGGTTCGGGTCGGTGTTGCGACGGATATGGGAATGGCGACTGAGCTGATCCGCCAGCGGCTGCGCAACTGCGGGGCTCTGGTTCTGGAATCGAACCATGACGAGACGATGTTGCGTGAATCCTCGCGCCCCTGGGCACTGAAGCAACGCATTTCCGGGCGACAGGGCCACCTCTCCAACGAGAAGGCGGGGAGCCTGATTGCTGAGGTGGCGGGGGACACGCTACGCACCGTGTTTCTGGCCCATCTGAGCCGCGACTGCAACACGCCGGACCTGGCAATGCGCACGGTTCAGCAGGTTCTCGGGCGGGAGGGATGCTCCCATATTGACGTCAAGATGACGCACGCCAGCCGTGCTAGCGAGATCACGATTGTCGAGTAGCCTCCGGCGAGTGGGGCTGTCGCCGTGCGCGTGCGATACTACGCGCTTCGATCATGGCGCGAACGATTGGGGTGGGGGAATCGCAGGCAGAAATGAATACGATGTCTTCGCTGATTCCTGAGGTCGCTACCTCGTGTGTCGTGACAACGACGATGCCAGCCTGCGGACAGAGTTTGACGATTGCCCGAAGTAGCCCTTCGTACGCCTCGCCCAGGCCGACGTCTGCGAGTACGATGGCCGAAAGGTTTGCGCCACGCTCGATGCGGGCAAGTGTATCGACAATACCGTCCGTTGACTCCACCGCAACGCTGCATTCCTTGAGATAGGCCTGTAGATGGCTTGCACCACGGACGTCCTTTGATATGAGGACTTCCCAATTGGAGATGTAGGCTTCAAGCCCCAGCGGCAGTTCCTCTGGCTGCTCGTCAAGTTCTTCTATGGATGCGGCCGGTAGGCAGATGCGATAGACCGGAATTCCCTCGTGAGTGTCGAAGCAGTCGAGCCGGCCGCCTGTCTGAAGCAGCATGGATGATGCGACTGACTCGATCAGTCCGATTGCCCCTGCATCACGTTGATGCAGCACGCTTTCTCCAACGCTCTCCAGCTCGGATGAAGCCAGGATAACGAAGCCGACGAAGTCGCCGGTTGTGTGGCATAGCCCGCTCTTTTCCGGGGGGCTGAGCTTCAAGACCAGTGTTGACTCTTTGTCGTAGGTGTCGGCGGCAAGCAGTCCAAGGCCGTGGATAATGTGCTCGAGTTGAACGCCCGAGAGATTGACAGGGGCGACGCTGCTGTCGATTGAGCGCACCACCTTCCATGCCGTTGGCAAATCGGCCATGAGGGCATCCGCAGCCGCTTCGGCATTGGTGGCGGGATATGAGACTCCGAGTCTCCGGGTCTCTAGTGAACTCGAGAGCTCAAGGAGTCGGCCTGCGAGATGAATGCCTCGGCTGGCACAACGGGAAACGGCATCCGCCGATTGCCTCACAGTGGACGCATCCGTACTGTACCGGGTGATGAGTGCTGCATGCCCCGAGATCCCGCACAGCAGGCTGTTGAAGTCATTGGCTACACCTTGCGAAATGTGGGCAATGAGTTGAAGATAGGCTGCTCTGCGGTGGCGTGCACGTGTGTGAGTAAGTCTTGTAACGTCGCTGATCAGGATGAGGGTGGCGCCCTTGGCAGGTTGCGAGCGGAAACGGAAGACACGCTCATCTCCCTCCTGGCCGTACGTGCACTCAACTTCTTCAGGGAGTTCCCCCTGTAGGAGCAGGGTGATATCCTTTTCGGAAAGCGCCGGATGGATCTCCGCCAGCGTGTGCAGGGGCTCACCCGAAGCCTCCAGGATCTCTCTTGCCGTGGGGTTCATGCCGGTGATGCGACCTTGCCGGTCAACGGCCAAAACACCGTCGCGTATATAGGTCATGTTGTCCACGACGCGGCCAAGGCGGCGAAGGCTCTCAGCTTCCGCGGAGAATCGAATCGCCCAGACCGCAAAAGCGCCAGAAATGAACATAAGCCCGAATGTCAGAGCGCAGACCATCCCGGTGACGACACGCAATTCCGAGATGGCGACCAAAGGGGTTATGTAGTTGATGGTGGCCTGTGTGGCCAGCGCTGAGATGGCAAACAGCACAACCAGTAGGAAGGCATACCGCCATCCCTCTTGTGGCAACCTCTGCATGATGCCCCTATTCCGTGTCCAAATTGGTGCCCTCTGTCGCCCGGAGACGTTCTGTCTCTGCGGCTTGGCGCATCAAGTCGACCTCAGCGTCGTGCTCGCGCTTTCGCACAGCTTGCTGGATGAGTCGCTTGTGGACGAGCTCGGCTCGCTCGGGGACTCCCTGCTCGGTCTGCAGGTCATGCGGGTGAACGAGAGACAGGGTTACAAAGATAATGGTCTCGGTCTGCGATTTGACGTCCCTCGTGTGCGAGAAGAGGTACTTGCCAATGAGCGGGATGCTTCCAAGCAGAGGAACCTTTGAGGTCTGCTTGCGGTCTGTTGTGTCCGTCAGTCCGCCAATCGCAACAGACTGTCCGCTTTCCAGCGTGAAGCGTGTTTTGATTTCCTTTACTGTGATTCTTGGCCATGAGTTCCCATCAGGAGCTACTACTGGATTGTTGCTGTCACGGCGCAGTGAGGGTTCAATCATTGCTTCGATGAGGTCATCAGTCTTTACTGTAGGGATGACCCTGAGCTCAATGCCTGTGTGAAGGTAGCCGCCCTTGATGTAGTCCGTTGAGATGGATGTGTCGAGCTCGGAGGTATACTTGTCGGAGGGACTTTCTACTGTGCCTGCAGTCCTTTCGGACTTGATTATTGGGGTGCGGGCGCCCACTCGGAAAAAGGCGTTTGTGGAACCGCTGGCAATGATCATCTTCGGATTAGAAACGACGCTGACACCCTCTGTCTGCTTTAGTGCGCTGATTACGATGTCGAGAGAATCCATCGTGAGGATCGCCGAACCGCTCTGCGAAATCGTCCGCGTGAACGAGTCGCTGATGTCGGATGTTGCGTCACTCGTGAGGGTCACGGTGTTATTGCCGCTACGCGTGGCATCGGTTGATGTTGTTTCCACGTAGGTGCCGTCCGGGCGTTCTACAATTTCGACAGACTGGACTTGATACTGATTGCCGAACATGTCGTAGAGCGAGTTCTCGCCGCTGGCGGAGCTTGTGTTCCGTCCGCGCGAACTGGTATCTGTCCGTGTCTGGACTCGGGTATCTTCCACACCATATGAGAAGGGGCCCGCCTGTAGCCCAACATTGAAGTTAGCTAGTGAACTCCAGTCGATTCCGAGCTGCTTGACAGCGCTGTCGCTGAGCTCCATGAACTGGGCTTCGACGCAGACTTGCTTGCTCTCAATGTCGATTGCGTTCATGACCTGCTTGACTTCTGCGAGGTTGTTCTCGGTGGTGCGTACGACGAGTGCGTTTCGCGAGGCAAAGGCGGTTATGGATCCGTTCTCGGGGAGCATCCGCTCAACTACGGGAGTGACCTCCTCTACTGTGGTGTACTCCAGAAATAGCGTCTCGACGATGAGTGGCTCGGGGGCATCGGGCGCCTTGGTTACGATACTGTACACGCCTGAGCCGGCAGGCTTCTCGACGAGTGCCTGGTTATGCATCGCGAGAATTGAGGAGAGTGCGGGTTTCCATTCGACGCCATCCAAATTTGCCGTGACACGCGACGTCAGATTGGATGGGGTGGCAATGATGTTGGCGTGCGAAATGCGACTAAACATGCGTACCACATCGACCATCTCCACGTCATCAAGCGAAATGGTAATCAGGTTCTCGCCCCAGTCACTTGGACCCGCATCCGCGCCCTCAATGGGAGTGGTGTCTGTTGGCATGGCAATGAACTCAGTGTCCTCGGCGAGTTCGGCGGCGTTGCCGTGCAGAGGTGCTCCATCCGGACCGGTTTCGGGCGGGGCCAGTTCAGGCGTCTGAGCAATCGCCGCAGATGAAATGAGGAGTATGGCGAGACCGAATGCACGCAACTTCATTGTGTCCTCTCCGATAGGGTTATGCATCCAGGCCGCGCGTTGGACGGAAAGGCCCGCTTTCGCTTTGCTGAATACGCTATTTCCTTCGTCTTGTGGCAAATCGTGATGCAACCGCATTACTGGCCTACTTTCTATGTCATCGCTCTGGTTTTTGCAAGGTCGAGATCGGGGTGCGAACATTCAAGCGTGTCCGCGAAATCCCATTTTCATTAACAGTGTTGATTCGCCAACTGTAGACGAGTCCATCATGAGTCATTGAGACGACATCCCCGGATTCGACAATCCCGATGCCCTCGACAATGGCCATGAATGAATCTTTGCCGGTGCGCGATATGCCACGCAACGTGAGTTTCGGCCACTTGGCCTGCTCTTGAATGCGAGACGCCTGCTCGACGGCTTGCAGGACAGACTTCGGTGTCGGTGTGTAGCCGACTGGCCAGAAAGGATCGCGCAGAGCGTCGAGCTTGGCGGGAGGGGCTTCGGGGCCTGACGGAGTCGAAGGGGCAGCGGGCTCTCCGTGCGCCCGTGTGTGTGTGAGAGCTCCTGCAAAAAGGAAGACGAGGAGTGGGGCGAATTGTCTTAGACCTGTTTTCACCGCTTCTCCTTGTCAGAAAGGCGCTCGGCAGCCAGTCGCATGGGGTGTGCATTGTCTTCCCAGATCGGCCATTGAACGTCGAAACTGATTGCATGTCTTTCAGGTGAGTCGCTGCGTCCAATGACTCCCAGCCGGGTGATGCAGAGGTAAGGGTTCTCTGTTTCCAGGGCGGCGAGAAGGCGTACAAGGTCGCCGAGTCCGCACGTTAGCGTGACGTTGACGGTATAGGGCTTGAAGCGCGGGCCATCGGTATCCGCGGAAGCGTTCGGTGCCCCCGTGCGGTTCATCGCTGAGGTCTCGTTGATGCTATCTATGTTCAGATCGAGTACATCGGCATTGTGTCCTATGATGTCGGCAGCAACGAGCAGGTAGTTACCCAAGTTGGGGCGCAGAATCTGCCGTTTGACTTCTGACACCTGAAGGATCTGATCCAGCACCTCACCATTCTGCTTCAAGTACTGCGGAACCATGTCTATGTCCTTGCGCCCCTTCCAGAGCAAATCCTCAAGTTCGGCAATACGTGCCTGAGTCGCTTTTCGCTTTGCGAGTAGCGGACTCAGCCCGAACATGTAGACGCCGTAGCCGATGGCGGCCACACCGATTCCGATGAGTAGCAGAATCTTGGTGCGTTCGTTCTTGTCGGCAGGCAGCTTCATGGCGTTGGCTCCTCCGTCGGGCCAAGGTACTGGCATTCGATCTGGAACACGCGGTCAAATGCTTCGGCGTCTTCGGCGGTGTCGGCAGCATAGTTGGCGACCTCAACACGATCGAGAAGTTCGAGGGTGGCCGGGTGTGTCTCCAGTTCTTGTTCGAAAGCCCCCACGACCTGCATCGCCTGCTCGCCGCTGGTTTTACCTTCAACGGTGAGACTGAAATGGCGTACTGGTGGGCTCTGAGGAGTGTCCTTATCGTCGAGCCCAATGACCAGAGATGTGGCCTGAATTGTAGCTGGCGCGGTTTCTATGATGGCCTTGATCTGCTGATTCCACGCAATACGATTCGCTCTCCACGCTTCGAGCTCTTTGGCCGTCTTCTCGTTGTAGCGTAGTCGACCAGCGAGTTTGAGTGAATGCTCTTGTTTGGGTTCTGCTGCCTCCCAGCGACTCTCCAAGACTCGGAGTTCACTTGAGACCAGCATGGCGTTGATAACCTGGTGAACGATGGCGAATACGACAAGGGTGGGCAGGAGTATGGCGCCGATACGCACGACCGACTGGATGCTGATCGTGCTGCCGCTACGGCGTTCTTCGGGAGTCATGAGATCGACACAGAGACTCATGCGTCCTCCAATGCGGAAAGAGCGGCGCCAATCGCGGAAGCGAAACGCCAGCTATCGGCGCCGATTCGATCATCTACTGACTGTGTCTGCACATTGAGATTGTCGAAGGGGTTCCAACCTGCAATATCCGTGCTGAGCGTTTGCTCCAGTTCCCCGAGGGTTGCGCGAGAAAGCGCAATCCCTCCAATGGCGAACAGCGCGATATCGCTGCAGTTGTCGCGGCGTTCGACAAAGTCCCGTGAAACGACGAACTGCGTTGTGACCGGGCTCATCAGTTCTCCGAGAAGCTCCGAGATATCGAATGCGCTATCTACCAGAATGCCCTGTGCGGTCTCGGTATCGACATGGAGTGTTGATTCGACGCGTTGCAGGATGTCTCGTGAGCCGAAATCAAACTGGCGCATGAGGACAAGCGCTCCACGATGGAAGAAGGAAAGAGTCGTTCTGGCGGTTCCGAAGTCGATGAGGCCCATGGCCTGGTCAGGGTTTGCTGCGACCGGGCCGTGTTCAAATGCGGTGAGGGTGGCCAATGGAGCGATCTCGAGGCTGTAGGGGGCGGGAATCCCCGATGCAAAATGCTGCATGACCGGATCGGCCTCGGCTTGGGGGAGGGCGACGGCAAGTGCGCGTGATTCTGCCCGGCCCTGTCCCTCACTGATCACGCGGTAAGAAATGCGGAAGTCGTCCTCCTCGGCCACACCGAGGCTCTTGTGGAGTCGACCTTCGAATCCCGCATCTGCTGCCCCCGGGAATGTGAGCAATTTGGCTACGGCGTTGGTCCCACTCACGGCGATTGCCGCGTGTCTAGCGCGCAGTCGGGGAGGAATCGACAGGTTCGTCACAGAGGGCTCAAGTATCTCGGCGCCGACGAGCGTGACATCGCTCCCCGATCCTCGTAAGCGGACGAGCTTGATGGCCGTTGAGCCGATGTCGATCCCCGTGCAGTCGGAGGGCCCGTGCTTGAGTCGATCTGTGAGTTCTTTCAGTGATTTCATTCGTACCCGATGTTTAGTGAGCATTAGATGTGATTTCGAATGGAATCACAAGCAAATACACTGCCCCAACATGGCATTTTCGAGTTCTGGTGGTCATCGTGGGGTTTCTTCCCGTGTGCAGGGCCTGCCATTTGCCGAATAAGTGTGAGCATGATGCATGCCAGACTGGACCTGCGCAACATCCGGGAACACCGACTCCAGGCACCACGCGGCGTGTGGATTGCACCCGCACTCCGTACTGTTCGCTGGGGCTCTCCTGTCGCTCGACGTGACATATGCTGAAATAATCTGGCATTCTTTATGGACAAGGTTTCGCCATTATGAGAAAGATCGTCCTCAGAGCTTGGCTGATTCACACGCTTCTGGAGGCTCGATTTGGCTGCAAAGAAAATGATGTCGCGGACGATGCGGATTGATCTGATCCCAGACGTTCCTACGGAGCCCACCGAAGGGGGCGGGGTGCGGCGTGTCGTGGTTTCTCCCGGCGTGCCCCGTCAGGAACTCTTGCGCCTGCCGACGGACGAGCCCGAGGATCTCGAAGATTCCCGCTACTATGAGCTGCTTCACAGCATCTATGATGCGGCTCTCATCACCGACATGACCGGGGTGATTACGGAGGTCAATGCGCGTGCCATTGAATTCTTGCTGTGGCCACGCGAGAAATTGATAGGGGTGAGCGTCAGTCAGGTTATCTCTGGTGCAGATAATGATCTGATTCAGACGCTTGTGGAGAACCTTAAGGAGGAGCGTTTTACGCTGATCCAAGCCTATTGCGTGCGCGAAGATGACTCTCTTTTTCCTGCCGAGATTGCTGTGAATCAATTTCGCGAGGGGGCGGGCAACTTATGCTTCTTCCTGCGGGACATCCCCATTCGACGCCTGGCAGAGGAGATGCTTCGTACGGAGCACAATGCCATTCAGAATGCGGCGAATGGAATCGCCGTGGCGGATCTGGCGGAGAATCTGGAATACGTGAACCCCGCGTTTGCTGAGATGATTGGAGCGGAGTCAGCTGAGTCGCTCGTGGGGGTCGCCGTGCTGAGTGTCGTCGGTGAGAACGAAATGACACGTGAGATGATGGATAAGGTTCTTGTCGGCGGCGAAACTTGGAATGGGGAATTGACTGTGGCGAGATCGGGGGAGGAGGATGCCAAGCTCGAGGTGCTGGCGACCTGCAACCGAAATTCCGATGGTGATACCGTCGGCGTTGTGTTCTCGTTTACGGATCTTGCTGACCGGCACCGGGCGGAGGCCGCCATGCGGGAGTCCGAACGGCAGCGGGTCATGCTTGAGAGTCTTGGTGCCGCCTGCCACCATTTGGGACAGCCGGCAACGGTTCTGATGGCCAATCTTGGAATCATCAGGGAGAGACTTGATACGAACGACAAACTCATCGGTGACCTAGTGGAGAATAGCCTGGATGCGGTGACGCGACTTGGCGAAGTGCTCCACAAGCTTAACGAAGTCAATGAATATCGTACGACTCGCTACCTGGGGACGGACTCTGACAGTAAGTCTGAGAGTATGATTCTGGATATCTGATCGGCGAAGCTCATGTGGGCGTACTACGCGGCGGTGTTTCTCAGTGCCTTCCTCCTGTTCCTGATTCAACCGATGCTATCCAAAGCGCTTCTGCCCGGGTTCGGCGGGAGCTACTTGGTGTGGGGCGCTTCGATGGTCTTCTACCAAGGCATGCTTTTGGTGGGGTACCTTTCTAGCCATTTTCTCCAGCGCCGCCTAGGGGTTGTCCGCTACGCACGATGGCATTGGATCCTGTTGTTTGCGCCGTTTGCGCTTTGCCCGTTTGACTTTGAGCGGCTGGGGATAGCGGAATCGTCGCTACCACTCGCGCTTGGGGTGTTTGCCTTGCTCTTTGCAGCCGTCAGCCTACCGTTTCTGACGTTGTCAATGACCAGCCTGATTCTCCAGCGTTGGCTTGCCGTGAGCGACCGGGAAACGAATCCCTACGTGCTCTATAGTGTCTCCAACCTTGGGTCGCTACTCGCATTGGTCTGCTATCCCCTGCTGATCGAACCGTTCAGCAGCCTCAGGTCCCAGGGGCTTGCCTGGTGGTGGGGGTACGGATTACTCGTCTTGCTGCACGTTTTCTGTATACCTCGTTCGCACCAACTCACGAGCGCGGAGGTCGAGCGCGATCCTGCTGTTTCTGCCCCGGCATCGTGGTCCGACAAGGGACGATGGCTACTGCTGAGTCTCGCGGCCTGTGCGATGTTGCTGGCTGTCACCAACGTCATGACACTGGATGTTGCATCCATCCCATTCCTTTGGGTGCTTCCGCTGGTGGTCTATCTGTTCGCGTTCGTCCTGACATTCAAGCGTGTGCCGTGGTTTCCCGTCTGGATGCAGCGGGCGCTGTACTGGGTTGTGGTTGTTGGCGTTACCATGCACATGCTGTCACAGCTTCGCTTGGCACCACCTGTTGCTGTTTCGATCGCGGTTCACCTGCTCGTGCTTTTCGTGATATCGGTGAACTGTTGTGGGCGCCTCGTTCAGACCAAACCGGACAATCCCTGCGAGCTGACGACCTTTTACGTGACCATTGCCGTTGGCGGGTTGCTGGGGAGTCTTGTGGTGAGCTGGATTGTACCGCTTGTGAGTCACTCGCTGATTGAGTATTTGCTCGCGCTTGCGCTGACCTGTCTTGCTGTCGGCACGGTAGAGGTGCGTGCGGTGTGGCGGCGGCTCCGAGTGACAGTGCGAGGCTGGGGGGGGTGTGCGCTAGAGGGGGTGCTTATGGCACTTGCTGTGACACTGCTTCCGTGTCTACTCGGTCGATGGCTTTCTGCAAACCTGCTGCTCCTGCCCATGGCATTGCCGGTTGCACTGCTATTGCGGTATCGGGCCGGTGCGCCCTTGCATACGAGCTGGCTGCTCCTTGTACTGGTCGCAAGCACCCCGTGGACGGAACAGCTCGCCGTCCGGGCAAAGGGCGTGACCCGGCTGCGCAACTACTATGGAATCTACAAGATCTATGATCGCGACGGACTGCGCTACCTTCAGCACGGAAGCACACAGCATGGCCGCCAGTATCTCGAGGGTCCACAACGCGCGGTGCCTCTGGCGTATTTTCATCCATCAGCCCCGGCTGGCGGCGTTCTGCAGCATACAGGGTTCGATTTTGCGCAAATCGGTATGATCGGGCTGGGAACGGGCGCCCTGGCTGCCTACGCCGGGGAGGGGCAGGCCTTTACCATCTACGAGCTGGATCCTGACAATGGCCGCATTGCCGAGGAGCACTTTGGCTATCTTGCCCAGGCACGTCGACAGGGCGCCGTTGTTAGCCATATTTACGGCGATGGTCGGGTGGCCTTACGGGCCCGCGAAAGTGGATCGCTGGATCTACTGATTATTGATGCGTTCAGTAGTGGAGCCATCCCCGTGCATCTGTTGACGACCGAGGCCTTTCGGAGCTATCTGCGTGTGCTGAAGAGTGACGGGATCGTGCTCCTACATGTCTCGAACAAGATGCTGGATCTGCTGCCCGTGATCCACAGCAATGCACGTGCAGTAGGGGCTATGGTATGCGAGCAAACGAACGCCGGCAATTGCCACCCCGACGCGGAGTGCACCGATTGGGACGCGCTCACCTTGAAC
>JABGOW010000536.1 GCA_018645275.1 Verrucomicrobiota bacterium | reverse complement strand
GAAAAGAGGGCGACCAACTTCACAGAGCCTCAAGCACAATCCACTGAGTTCTGGTCAGCACCTTTGGGAGGGGGCTGCGCCGGCGCGGCCTAGCCGCGTCCAGCACCGGGAACGACCGGCCCAGAACCCAATCGAAGAAGTGCCCGAGACCGGTCGCGTGCTGCCGGTAGGTCGACTCGGCGCAGCCATGCGTCTCGACCAGCGGGACCAGATACGCGCGCACGTCGGCCTCGCTCATCCGGGCCGGGTGCCGACCCGTCCGGTCCACCATCTGCACCACCGCCCGCACGTATGCGTCAACCGTGCGCTCGGCCAGGCCGCGCACCACCAGCTCCTGCCGGTAGCGCTCGCGAAGGGGAAGGGGGCTGTCCATCGGAACACTCCAGATCCACCGCAACGCCTCATCGCGATGCGGCGCTATCTGGAGTCGGACACGGAGATATGGAAGAAATCAGCTGGTTACAGGAGCATCCTGCCGGTCGCTCGACCATGGCAACTGGGGAGGTGGCGCGAAGCGCTTAGTTCACGTCCAAGCTGAGGGGCGCTGTACAGCGTCGCCTCCAGTGAATTGCTAGATCCCAAGTTGCGCAAGCTCATTTGTACCTCTGAGAATCACGTCTGCACCGGCCCCCTGCAGCTCCGGCAGGTCACCAAAACCCCACAGTACACCGGCCGACCGAAGGCCGTTGGCCTTGGCAGACGAAATATCCACTGCACGATCACCAATCATAACCGCCGCACGATCAATTGCGGTTGATTGAAGCAGACCTGCGAGTTGTTCACGCTTTTCGATGCCGATATCGCCACCATCTACGAACCGGAAGTGTGTGAGCATCCCAAACATCGCCAAGATCTTCTCAGCAAAATCCCTCCTTTTGGAGGTACAGACGCCCATGGACACTCCTCCAGCAGACAGCTCCTTGAGCGACTCTGGCACTCCAGGATAAATCGTGTTCTCGGAATACCCTACTTCCGCATACCGCCCCCGATACTTGGTAACAAGACCCGAGAGAGTTGCTTGATCCACGTCCGGGCAAAACCTGCAGAAAGCTTCATCTAGCTGCAGGCCAATTGCCGCCGCCACTTGCTCCACTGAAACTTCAGGGAAACCGTGAGCTTGAAGTGCATAGTTGAGGCAACGCCCGATCCCAGGGCTTGGGTCGCTGATCGTGCCATCAAGATCAAAGATCACTGTGCTGACGTTCTGCAACATGTTTCTTCTTGGCATCTAACGTCCCAGATCACCCAGCCCTGACCGAGAAGTGAGCTTCTACTCCAGGTCTAGGATTCAAATTACGGTGAGTTTTCACGTCCACGGCGGGTCAGGGTTCTTGGGTGCATCGTCTTGTTCTGCGTGTGTTGCCTATGTGGCTTGCGTTACCTCGGCAAGCTTCGACGATTCGCAGAGATGAATTCCGCAATTTTCTGCCCGATGATCTTCGCGCCCACAGCATTCGGATGCAGCCCGTCGGTGGTTGTCTTCATGGCCTTGTCATAGAGCTCCTGGCCAAAATCAAGCCCGACCTCAGAGTGGGCATCATAGCATACCACTCCGTGTCGCTCACAAGCCTTCTCTATGGCGTCGTTGTATGGGAGAAGCCGCGCACCACCGCTGCGCCGCTTCAAAAGCGTGCTGACAACGATCAGTTTCCCCGGATACTTCTTCTTCAGACCTCTGAGGACGATATTCAGACTGCCGTTGAATTCTGATTTGCTGACGCTGTCGACAGAACCCATAGGAACGCCGCTGCTATAGTCATTCGTCCCGATCAACATGAATATGAAATCAGCGTCGTTATCCATCTTTTCCCATCGACTCACAACCGGAGGATAGGCGACGTCTATCTTCTTCCCTCCGAACAGCCTGTCCCTTAATCGCTCGATGCTATTCCGATGACACAAAGCTCCCCCACCGATCCCGTAGTTCCTTGCCGTCTTTAGCCCAAGCAACTTCTTGACCTCATTCACATAGCTGTTCGGGGCTTGAGTGATACTATCACCGACAAAGTTCGCGCTCTTTCCCTCGTAAGGAGACTCTTGGGCATTTGTGTTTGAAGGTAACATCGCTAAAAGAGCGCAGACAAGAAGAGAGCCGCATGCCGTCGGTTCAGTTAGTCCCTTGATTGTCATCTGTCGCTTCCTTGGTAAATAGTCGAGTCTTTCTTAAGAGCAGAACGACCGCACTCACTTTCGGCGCGATAGCGACGTAAAGTTCAGTGCTTGGTTCTGCTTATCTACTTCATTCTTCTTGTCTTGTTCGGGATATGCTCACGAGTTGAGAGTGCAGCTTTAACATCGTTGAATGCTGACCTCCATTCCTCAGTATCCTTGAATAGTATGTCACCGGAAGAACTGATCTTCTTCAGTTCATCCTGAGTAAAATCGCTTGCCGTCGGCGAGTCGACGCATCTACGTAGCCGTTGGAGTCGACTGAGTAACGATCCTGTGTGCATCGCCTCAAGTTCCGATTGACTCATTCTATCTATTGATTTGTTCTTCATTTGCAGCAGAACTTATTTATCTGGGGGAAATCCCCTTTTTCCGGGCGTGCACGGTGCTCAACCCATCAGAAATTGGTCTGCAAACTTGCCTTGTCAAGTCACCGGAGGCGGGAAAGTTTCGTTTCTGGACAGCGGGCAGTTTGACGACCGATGGAGAACCACTGATATATCCAGTGATATGGCGATCTGGATAAACAGGGAGTCGGGATATGCCATGCTGGGAT
>JABGOW010000534.1 GCA_018645275.1 Verrucomicrobiota bacterium | reverse complement strand
TACACCTTCACGAACCGCAACAAGGCGGCAGCGGCAGGCGTCTACTGGCAGGAATCATATGCCAAGGGCGCGCTCGGCGACTACGACAACGACGGTGACCTGGACCTGTATCTCACCACGGTCTACCCGCGCGACAAGGGGGACCTGTTCCAGAACCAGGGGGACGGCACCTTCAAAGCGGTCGGGGACACGCTCGGCCTCCGGACCCCGCATAGCTACCATGTGGCGTGGGCGGACTACAACAACGACGGGAGCCTGGATCTCATGGCAGCGGGCAAGCTCTGGCGGAACCCAGGCTTCGGCCGGGCCTGGCTCAAGGTCAGAGTGCGCGGCGGGGCGGGCTCCAACGGCGCCGCCATCGGCGCCCGCGTGAAGGTCAGCGCCGGGGCGCGCACCCAGATCCGCGAGGTCAGCGGTGGGAACAGTGGGAATCAGGATCCACTCCTGCTCCATTTCGGCCTGGCAGACTGGCCCGTGGACAAGCCGGTGAAGGTGGAAGTCGCGTTTCCCTCCGGCAAGCGCAGCACCCGCGAGGTCACCCCCTGCAACACCTGCACAGTCGACGAGAAGGACGCCTTGCCCCCCCCCGCCAAACTATGATGGATCGCCGGGGTAGTCCGCCAGTCTGACCTTGTCCCATCCGTGGGTTCCCGATTCCGAGCGCGATCACGATTGCTGGGATCCGGTCATCCCGACCTGTCCGTGCCGGGAAACGCTTGCCATCCGCGGCTGCACTGGCTGTCCGCCGCGTGGCATTGTTAGCAGTATCTATCCAGCACTTTTCCTGTCGGCAATACCGTGACCGTCTCGATCGATACCAACCTTCGAAGCAGATCTTCCAGGTAGTCGGCTCCAATAGGCCCCCAACCTTCTTCGTCCAAGCCATGGGTATTGTAGATAAGCCATCCAGAAGGAACTGAGAGAAGTCCCTCTATCTCTTTGTCCAGGTGACCTTCGCAATTCCCTGGTCCTCTAGCCGTTGTGGTGAGTTTCCTCGTATCACGGTCAGGAAGGGGATTCAATCCTCCGCCAGCCGTTCTGAAGGCACGAACGAGTGTTGGGAGCCAATCCTCCAATTCCGGAGTCGATGCATTGAAAGGGAAGTTGAAAACTGACCGATGTGCATCGAATGATTCCAGCTCAGATTCGAATATATTCAGGCAATCCGCAATGAGATTTTGAGCCTGTTCCAAGGGCAATGTTGATTTGTTGGCATGCCTATACCCATGCGGCATTATTTCATGGCCGCGCGTCTGTAGCTCATTCCACAACTTGAAATCACCAAACGATTCATTAGCTCGCGTCGCCAGAACATTGAAGCACGCTGACAGGTTGTACTTTTCGTAAATGTCGGCCACCTTCATATTCGACGTCAGAAAACCGTCGTCAAAACTGAGCGTAACTATGTGCATACCATTCTCCTATTCTCTGTCCCTACCACGAAGCTCAGCCTTGCGGATTGACTGCGTCCCCTGCAGCGCTTTCTTCGCTGCCAAAATAATCATGGAAGATCTGCCGGTGTTCTTGTAGGACGTCCAGATGAGTAGGATCACTGACTGCATTCCGCATTTCACCAGCATCCTCCTGCAAATCAATGAACTGTTCTCTGTTCTTACCCGAATCGTGAAGCATATATTTGTATCGGGATGTAATGATCATCTTCCCGCATTCGTTTTCCACTGGAATGAAGGAACGATGCGATTCAAGGCGATGCCCTTCGGCCAAAGGACGAAGACTCATTCCTTCAAGGTTTGCAGGAGATTCAATCCCAGCATAGTCACAAAGGGTTGGCACAATGTCCAAACCGTTAGAAACGAGGCGTGACGTAACCGTACCTGCCGGCGTTGTACCAGGTTGACACACTATAAGAGGAACCCGGGTGGATTCCTCGTAGAATGCCGTCTTGGTTATCAATCGGTGAGCTGAGTTCATATCACCGTGATCGCTGGAAAATATAACAACAGTATCCTCCTCTTTGCCGCTTTGTCGTAGGGCATTGCAGGTCGTGGCAATTTGTGTGTCGACTATTTCGGTCAACTTGCAGTACGCCCAACGGTAGAGCCGCCATCTCTCCTCACTCCATCGTTCACGGCACTTCATTCTGCAAGGCCATTCCGGCATCAACGTGCCGAGGATTTCAGGTTCGTCTTGTTGGATCTCGAAGTTTGACGGTAATGGCGGGCAGTAATGTTTGAGGAAATCCTCTCTACTGGTGTTCTCAGGAAGCCGAAGTGCCTCGTCTAGAGTAGCAAGCTGAACGGTCCCATTCTTCACGCATTCTGTTTCCCTATTCGTCTCCGCAAAATCCCGGATTCCCATGAAGCAGATGTCGTGAGGATTGATGAAAGAGGCAACGAGAAAGAAAGGCTTCTGCCTGGGTGCCTCTATATATCTAGAGCAGGCAAAGGGCAGATCGTTCCGTTCATCACCGCAGATGTAGTCAAAGCCAATATCCTGTGGCCTCATTTTTGGAAGGTGGCCCTTGCCACCATAGGCAACATCATATCCCGCATCTCGAAACAACCAACCGATCCCTTTCTTAGTTATCGGGGCGGGAATTTTATCAATGTGTGACGCGTCGTTACTCCGAAGGGCAATCTGGCTCGGCATCAATCCCGTCATCAAGCTGAATCGGGAGGGTATACATACTGGGTTCGTGCAGTATGCGCGGTCGAACCGCATCCCGGAAGCCGCCAGACTGTCCATCGCAGGTGTCTGAAGATACTC
>JABGOW010000533.1 GCA_018645275.1 Verrucomicrobiota bacterium | reverse complement strand
AATCGCAGGACGGGCTGGAGTCGATTCTGAAACACTCGATTCCTGCGACGCATCGCGCCGGGCGTGCCAAGACATCCATTATCCTGCACGGCAACCAGGCGATCCTGCCGGGAAGCGACATCCAGAACTTAGTCAACACCGGTTCCGGGGCGGGCTACTACCGGCCGCTTGATGCGCACGCACTGTTCGAGCAACCGCTGAACATGCATATCACGCCGGCGCTGGCATCTGCCATTGAGTGGGCGTCGGTGGATCTAGATCTGGACAAGTCTTGGCGAGACGGCCCGGCGCTGAACGACCAGATTTCCGAGCTGGTGGCCACCAATATCGTTGATCTTCTGGGGTCGACCTTCTCCGATCACATGTTGCCGTACTTCACAACAGAGTACAACCAGGACAACGAAGCGCTTGCTCGTGAGTACCTGGGCCGGATCTACGGGTATGAACACGATATCAGCAGTACCGTTTTCTGGACCCCGGAGCGTCTTTTGGACGAAGACGCCTTCGGAAAGATCAAGGACATGGGCTACTACTATACAGTCCTCGATCAGAACACGCACATGTTCGAGTGGTTCGGGCGGACAGAATCCCTCATCGAGGCGGGGTATAGGCTGAACGAGATTGATGACGTGAAGTGCTTTGTGATCAACGATATTCCGACATCTTATCTCTTTAGTAATACGGACGGCGGCGTTACCACCTCCCTGCGGTCGCTATACAGTCGGAAAGCCCGTGCGGATGCCAGCATTCAGGACCAGGTCGTGACGATGGTTTCCAACTGGGAGACGTTCACAGATAACGATGACAGCGCTGCCTACGATGCCAACATTCGTTGGATTGCGAATCGCCCGTGGGTGCATATGGTGACGCTCCAGCAGATTGCGGCCGGCGAGGTGGATGTCACCGGTGATAATGCCGGTGACTACTGGTATTCCTATCCGCGTACGCCGGGAGATGCTGCCGAGAAACAGGGACACAACTGGCTCAATCACGCAACACAGAAAGACTACGACAACTGGTACGTCGGGCAGCTCGATACCGAGGAGGGCCTGGAGGGCTCCGTGTTCGAGATCCGTCCCGGTCAATCGTTACCAACGGCCTATGGCATGCTGTATAGCACGGGTATTGTCTGGGATGCCTGGGAAGCGGTGAAGGAAGTTGCTGATGCCAACCTGAGGGAGCTTGCACGGGCAACGCTGCATGCCTCCACATTCCAGACTGCGTTCCACGACGAGGACAATAATGATCTGCGTCGCTACAGTACGGGCGACTACATGTATCCGGCCACTAGCTCAAACTCGCTGGCGACGTTCGCCCGAAACAGCCAGGCACAGACACGCTTCGCGGCTGTCTACGACCGTGTCGATGATTGGCGGGCAAACGCGGCGGTGATGGGGACAACCTCCAATATCACCGAGGATGTTGACCTCGATGGGGAGGATGAGTATCTGCTCTACAATAGCCGTCTCTTTGTTGTCTTTGAGCGCGTTGGCGGGCGGCTCGTTGGGGCCTGGGTGCGCGATGTGCTCAATGATGAGGTCTGGCAGTCGGTCGGCAACTTCGCCGGGTATGCCGGACGCGAGACTGAGTTGGAAGGCTCGTACAACGTTGAATCCAATGCGGTCGTCGTTGCGCATCGTACTTCTTGTCTGAAAGACTGGTGGGCAGTTCCTGACGACACGGCGGCTTATGTCAACGATCTCTATTTGTTTAGCCCGGTGGTTAACGGATGGCAGGCGCAGTCGTCCGGTGCAGGCAAGATCACGAAGCGCATAACCCTTGCGCCGGGAGCGAGGCAGTTGGAGGTCTCCTATACGCTCAGCGGTGGCCTCAGCGAGCTCTATGTCCGCAACGGCCTCTCCCCTCATCTGGAAGACCTGCTCATGAATGGCCAGACGACATTGAGCGGTGTCGTCGACAGCGGTTCGGTTCTTTCCCTTGTCAATACCAACTACGGATCTTATGTCTCAGCATCTATAGGCTATGGCAATGGGTGCCAGCCCAGAGGCGATGCGGTTGACGACGATCCGGGCAAGGGCGTTGTATTTGATACCGTGAACATGCGCAACCAGGCCCAGACGCATCAAGTTGAGATTCACGGTGACCAGTCCACCTTCAGCTTCTCGCTCGGGTTCCAGGCCGGGCAGTCTGATTGGGATGGCGATGGCATGCCGAACCTCTACGAGGATGGGTTTGGATTCTTGAGTTCGTCGAACGCCGGGGATGGCGTGCTGGATGAAGACGGCGATGGAGCCAGCAACCACGATGAGTACGTTGGCGGCACGGGTCCGGACAGCGAGGGGGACTTCCTGCATGCCACCCAATTGTCGGCTGTGAGCACGGGCATTGTCGTGCGTTTCCCAGCCAAAGTAGGGCGCGAGTATAGCATTCACTACGATAGCGTTCTGACGAATGCAGCGGGCTGGTCCAACGCGACACCGACGCCGATTGCGGTGGATGTTGATGGTGACTATGACTGGGTTGACGATGGTTCGACTACTGAGCCCGATCCCTTTGATGCAACAAATCGGTTCTACCGGATCGACGTTCAGTTGATGGAATAGGGTGTTGCAAAATGCATGCATTGTGCAGTATGGTGGTCCTGTAGGTAACGAGAGGAGTGGGGGCGATGCCATCATTACAGGTTAGAGAGATGCCGACAGTGTTGTATGGAGCTTTGCAGCGAACCGCAAAGCGGGAGCATCGCAGTCTCGCGCAGCAGGCTGTG
>JABGOW010000223.1 GCA_018645275.1 Verrucomicrobiota bacterium | reverse complement strand
GCTCCTGCAGAGCAGTTCTGCCAGCCGATCGTAGTTAGTGGAGGCCGTCTGGTCTGTGAAGTGCTGGCCCGCTCCTTTTGCTTTGCTGAGTGCCCCAAATGGGGACGGCTCAACTCAAGAGCGCACTGGGCCAGCCACAGAGCGAAGGTCTGAGTTGGCTGATATCGTGCCTTGATGGTGTTGTCACGCTACCCGACACTGCATGCGAAAGAAGGGGGTGGGCAGGACCAATGGCAATCCTGCCCACCCAAGCGCTTGCCGCATCTTCTAGACTACGGAACTGTGCTCCTCCTCATCCTGGAGCGCCTTGGGGCCAGCCCTGCTTGCACGCGCTCCGACCGCGGCTTCGATCAGAATGTCGAGTGTGTCTTCCGAGAAGCCGCAAAACAGCCTCTGTATTCCTAGCGCCTCCCTAATGCCAGCCAGCACTACGCTCCGGCGTTTGAGCAAGATGTCCGTGTCCATCGGATCGTGTTGTACGGACGGGCCTTGCACAGCGCAGAACAGCGCCCAGGCTTCCCGGTAGTGATCCGCTTGTTTCTCCAGGATATCACAGGCGACAAGCTCAATGCTCGTGCGTTTTGCTTTGGCAAGAAAGCGCAAGAACTCCATGGTAGTCGTGGAGGCATCCACTTCGATGACTTCCTCGGTGCTCGCGCCCGGCGAGTATCGGCCGTTGCCTGGAATTGGGAAAAGGCCGGTGTGTTCGTCTTGCTCGCGATCAGGTTGGGGGCTCCCGAAATCGCCATCGGTGGACGTACGTGAAACGCTCTCGCTCGTCGCTTTTTGGTATTGAGCATCCATAGTTAATATCACCTTTTTCTTGTGTGTGTTTTTCTTGTGTGCGTTTTTCTTGTGTCGTCTTCATCGTCATGTCTCCGATTATCACTTATCCAGTTGATTATGGGCCCTTCTGATCAGCGCGAGATGTCATGCTCACGCCTGTGCGGCTGTCACTCAAATCATACGAATCGCCTCCTTTCGTTCGGGAACGTGGAACCCATCTATCACCCGACGGGCCTCGGACCTTTCCGGTCTGCAGACGCCGTTCGGTATGCCGTTCCGAACGACCTCAGTCTGCCTAGCTACGGATGCCGCATCTGACCGGGCGCTGTCATCACCCATATATGAGTGAAGGGAGTGTTCACGGGCGTGAAGCCTGGATTCACGGCGGAAGAAAAGAGCCGCCTCTCATCCAGAGAAGCGGCTTGTGTGGACAGGGCAGCGACGGCGCTGGACGGGCTTAGGTACAGAAGACTTGATCGCCGTAGTACACCGGCTCCGTGCCCTTGTTCTGGATATGGCGGTCCAAGTGCTGTGACATTCGGACCATGCCTCCTTTCCGGAGCAACTCGATGGCTGCCCTGATGTGTTTACAGACAAGAGTCCTTGCCCTCTCGCGGGGAGAGTTGGGGAACTTGAGAGGACGGCCCTTGTAGCTTACCGAACGTATGTACGTCTGCTTCTCCGCAAGCTGCCGCTTGCCCATTGCCAGGCTGGCTTCCATGCGTTCCCGCTGCTCAACAGACACGTCGCATTCCCGCAAGTGCAGCCTGAGGTCGTCCATCTCAGTTTGGACTGCCCGCATCTCACGTTCGAGTCTCCTCAGGTCCTGCCAAGTGATCACAAAGGCATCACCGTCACTGATGTTGATATCGACTCCATCCCCACCAGGCAGGTCGACTTCAGCACAGGGGGTCAATTCGGAACTCCAGCCTCGCTGGCACAGTGCAAGCCGCTGCCTGTATTCATGGATGCTCTCGTCGCTCTCGACCATCTCGCGGAGAAGGATAGGAGGGTGAGGAACACCGGGTACGGCCAAGAGCGCACGGAGATAGAAGAACGGGACTCCATGTTTGAAGGGCTTCACTTCAGTACCATCTTCACCAAAGACCACCAGCCAAGCGCCGGAGTCATAGTGCCGGAACAGATTGCCGTGTGGGTACGAACACGGCGGGGAGGGCACGGCATTCGGTGGGGGAGGCCCAGCGGCTTGTTGTTGGGCTTCGTATCCTTGGGTTGCGCCTGCCATGCACGTCGATTCGGTTTGGCTGGCTCTCGCGTCACCGTGGCGGACCGGGGGTTCATCCATGGCACTCGACGGTCCTCTTTCAGAGAATATCGTCATTTTCATACTCCTGGAATGCCGGTGCCACTACGGGCTTCCGGCTGAGTTCAGTACATCTGGGTTATCGATGGCCGGCAGAGGGAGAATACCAAGAGCCGGGCATCACCAAGGAATGTGCCCGAGGGGGAGAGCGGGAATGCCTAAGGCGCCGAGCGCAGACGCACTCATTCATGGCTGCACTTCAGGGGAGATTGCCGCAATCCCTATCAAGCAGGTCACATGGCGTGACCCTTGGGGATTGCGCAGAGGACCAGGTTATCCGACCCTGGGAACGGTTCCAGCAGCTTGAGGGAGCCTCTGCGGCGTTTACTCTCAAGCCCGGGCTATCAGGTGATTAGTGGCCTGCTTCCTAGGCAGGCTGGACTGACCTATTGCCCCGATTTCGCTTCGTGAAGATATACCCACGTGTCTCGACGGATACCAAGTGCTGCCGCGCGACCCGATGGGGGGGTGAACGTCTCTCTTGTCACCGTCGGTCTGCTTCACCAGACTACGCAAGGGAGGGGCTCTTGCCCACACACTACCTAACCAACTCGTGACCGGTCAACGGCTCTCGGTTGGGGCTTGAGCTCGCCCGGCAATTGCGTCGGCCCGGGCTTGT
>JABGOW010000212.1:13759-18216 GCA_018645275.1 Verrucomicrobiota bacterium | reverse complement strand
GCCGACCTGTGTCGACACAACAGGGACCCCAGAAGCCAGCGCTTCAATGACGACGTTCGGCATGCCCTCCGATCTGCTCGACAGCAGAAGACAGCTTGCACGGTTCATCCACAATGCAACATCGCGCTGTGACTGGCTACCAAGAAAGACTACAGCATCCGAGATTCCAAGGGCTTTGGCTTGTCCCTCGAGTTGCGCTCGCATGGGCCCATCTCCGATCAGGAGAAGCTGAGTATCAGACACGCAACTGGGAATCGGCACATCCGGGGATCTTGAAAAAAGGTTCTCCCCAATGCGGGACGAGGGCGTCCCGCCTCCAGAAATACACGGTGACTGAGCAACATGGAGGCGGGACGCCCTCGTCCCGCACTTTTCTGTAGGCGACTCATCCTGCTTACCCTTTTCGATCGCCGTTCCCCGAGGCGCTCTCTTCATTCCAGCAAAGGCCCTCAACGCCACATCCGGGCCCTTGATCTCAACCAGATTGCCAACCCACAGAACGGGATGTGCCCCCCCTACTGCCTGAAAGCGTTGAGGCAAATCGACACGGGGCTGAAACCACTCCCGATCAACGCCATTGCAGACAACCCGAACGCGGTCTCCCGCGACTCCCCGATTCACCAGTTCCCGCTTCATCGACTCCGCGTTGACGAAAATGCCAAGAGCCGTGTCGAGCGCCTTCCTGCAGGCAGAACCGCGAAGCGGCGCATCAAGATGGAAACGATCCGTGCCATGCAAACGAGCCCAAAAAGGCCTTTTTACTGCACTTGCCATATCGGCGGCAGCCACGCAATCGGGATAGAGCCAGCTGCCGAGAACGGCGCTGCACGTCTCGAAGCGTTCGCGCTGCCCGCGAAAGGCAAGCCGGTAGAAGAGACGGCTCAGAGAACGCCCAACGACGGGAATGTAGAACACCGGAACGTAGTGCACCCGTACGCCGCTTGGCAATAGCGCCGTCAGCTCTGATGGAGTCTGCCACACACGGATTGGCGCATGCCGCCAGAAGCGCCACTCAGGTACAGGAACCAACACATCGAGAAAAGGAGCATGCTCGTCATCTGCCGAAGATGTGTATCGCGAAAGACATTCCGCAAGGGCCCTGGCGAAGTGCGCATTGAACATGCCGCACCGCGGGAGGTCGGGACGTGGGAACAGGTTTGTGACGAACAGCAGGCGTTTCATTGGCCCGTCTGGAGTTTACTGAGAATCTCACGTTGATCTGGTGACAAAGCCCCCTTCTGCGGCAGAAGCAAGTCAACGATCTGTTTCACTGCGGCCTCATGGCCGAGAGCCTGCTGCGCCTCTCCCATGTGGAGGTGCGTCGAGGGGTCTTTGTCGAAAATAGCCAGAGCCCGCCCAAATGCCTCAGCCGCCTCCTCGGGCCGATCGGCTCGGAGCAGGATGATGCCCTTGGGATCCCAGAATGCGTACTGCCTGTCATTCAGCGAAATGGCTTCGTCAATCAGAGCCCCGGCCTCCTCATAGTCGCCCCGCTGCTGGACCACCCAGGCAAGATCATTCAGGGCCATGGGCATACGAACCGTAGACAGACTCTGGCGCAGAGAGTCCTCCGCCAGCTCAAGATCACCATCGGAGATCTGGAGACTCCCCAACACATAGAGTGCCATCGTGTGATTGGGATTCCTTCGCAACAGCGTCTTGGCCAAGCCTCGCGCGTCATCCAAGTCACCCAGAAGAAGCTTCAACCTCAGCAAGAGCGCCGCCAGCTCATGATTCGACGGATTCTGACTCAGAGCGAGCCCGAAATGCTCAGCACCTGCACGCATATCCTTCATCTGAAGCGCACGGCGGCCGCGAATAACAGAACCGAAGTACCCGCGACCTCCCTCAAGATCGGAAAGCCGCCTGAGACAGACTTCGAGCTGCCTCTCGTCTTTCTCTGCAAAGGCAATATCCGCCCGCAGGACCCAACCACGCAGGAGCTTGCGATTTCCCTCAAGAATGGCATCGAGGATGTCCTTCGCGCGCTCCGCATCCCCAGAGGCAAAGGCAATGCCGGCTCGCTGTAGCTCCACCTGTTCGGAAGGGACGCCGCTCGCCTCAACAAGCGAAAGGAACCCCTCGGCCCTCTTGAACTCACGACGCCGCAGACAGATCTGCATCATGCCCTGTAGAGCAGTCTGGTTCTTTTTGTCACGCGACAGAATCTCCCGGTAGATCTCTTCGCTCTCTGTGGCGCGATTGTCCTTGAGAAAAATCTCTGCCATGAGCCCACGCACGCCATCCTTTTCGTCGGAGGGGAGCAGCGCTGACGCCTTCTCCAGTTCTGTAATTGCCATTCCGGACTGCCCGGAGTACGCCCAGGTCCATCCCAGCTGGGTGAAGGCTTCAGGAGCGCGCACATAGCCATAGTGCCGGGCAAGCGACCAGACCTGGTACTTCTGTTCCATGTTGGCTTCGAGCTCGGACAGGGCCTGCTTCACGCTGCCATTGGGATCGGTCGCGCGCCCCGCATCAATAGCAGCACTCATATTCAAGAGAGCGGAAACATTCTCTGGATCGAGGCGACGCGCAGCCTCATAGGCATCGAATGCATCGCTTGGCCGATCGGCATCATCCAGAAACACACCCATATTGTTGGCGACAAGCCCAGCATGGCGGCGCCCCCATGCGAACCATGGATTGTCGCCCCGAACGGAGACCGCCGTTTTGAGAACACCCTCAAGCTCTTTCCAGAACGCCCTGTGGTCGCTAACGAGGCTATCAAGATCCTGCGTAGAGATATCCTTCGTGCCAAAAAACACGAGCTTATTCGGAACCGCCCGATAGCCTCCCTGTGTCCATATGTCGGGCATTGATAGAACCGCCAGCTTGTTGTGAACCTCCGGATCCGTACGCATCCACTCCGAAAGCAGCGCCGAGATTCCGATCTTGGCGAGATTCTGCATCCGGGGCTCCTCAAACTGACTGGCCAGAAGATCGAGGTACACCGAACTTCTTCCCGCAGCGAGATTGATGACCCTCAGGGGGATATCCTTGCGGTTCGCCGCCAACAGCAGGTGGTTGTCGAGCACGCCGTCAGACACGATCCACTCACGTCCATCCAGACTGTCGATGACGGCGTCCGAAAACTCGCTGACAAAGCGTGTTTGTCCAGTGCCCGTTTCAGACACATTGCGCAGAGCTGCCCATGTGAGCAGGCCAACAAGAGGGAGAATCAGAACCCATCCCAGAACCTGTCGAAAGAAGCGAGTCAGCCGGGCTTCCGGGTCTCGTCCCCAACCGGAAGGCAGCAAGAACCAATAGGCAACGAGATAGCCGAATACCATCGCAACGAGGACGTAGGGCGTCACGAGTAGGCGCCCCATGCCTAGAATCGCAAAGGGAGCAATCTTGGTGTTCAGCACCACGGCAACGGCAAGGGCCGTCATGATGATATGCAGAAAGTAGAGCCCCCAATCACGCTCATCGTTCAATCCCCGCCTCGCCACGCTGAGCATGGCAAGCCAAGGCACGACGGTTACGATAAGAATGACTAGCCATCCCTCCCTTGGGAGGCTGCGCGAGATCAGGAAATACTGCGCCCGCCACATCTGCCAGACGACATCAAAGAAACCATCATACTGCCTCAGGAAGTACCCCGGGCTTTCATAGAAAGCCCATGCAGCAAGAAGATAAGCCAGCAGGCCGATCACGGCGCAGGCAACCAGCGAAAGCACCACATAGAGCCGCAGAACATTCCGCTTCCACATCACGTAGATCAGCCAAGCCCCGAATAGAGGAGCGACCACGATAAACGTCGCAAACTCCACGACACCCAGGCCAAACAGGAGGCTAAACAGGAGTGCAATCCACAGCTTGCCATAGTCCATGTATGCCATCAGAAGTCTGGCTGTCAAGAGGAGCAGAAAGACGTCGAAGGCGGCGGTGTGAGCACGATTCGCCACAACCCAGAAGGGGATACAGAAGCTCAGGCACAGACTCGCAGCAGCGCCTCCCAAAATGATCGCCAGACGCTTCCGAGTCTCAGAGAAACTCAGATCATCAATGAAGATCGAGAGCCCCTCCCGCACCAAACTGTAGAGCAACCCCACAGAAACGGCCGCGAAGATCGCGCTCATCAAATTGAGGACATCCACAAAGCGATCCCCTGAGACCGCGTGAAGACCAGACACCAAGGCCCCCCACAGAGGAGAAGCAGGACTGAATTTTGGAAAGAGACCCCCGTGTGAAACGATCAGCGAGGCAGACTGCCCCGGGAAAGCCCCATCACTAAGCGTGGCGACATACACGACAAAAGCCAGCGCCACCAGCACCAACCCCACAACTTTCTCAACGACTGCTCTAGATTTCATAGCAAGAAGCGTACACGCCAACAGGGGATTGTGACAATGAGGAAGTTGGTGTGGCGATTCCACAACCTCCTGTCCCTGCCTGTCGCATGAGATCCTTCGATCCGCGACGTTCGTCGGGATGCAAGCACTTCGCTCAGGATG
>JABGOW010000212.1:5890-13659 GCA_018645275.1 Verrucomicrobiota bacterium | reverse complement strand
TCGCCATCAGGATTTGACAGCTGAAGCGCTTTCCTTCATCGTCTGTCCTCTCTCAGGGAGACGTGTATGACCGCAAACAACCGAAGCGCAATGGTCACGGCCATCTACTTGTTGCTCGCCTTTCTAAGTGCATTCGAGCTCTTTCTGATACAACCCCTGATTGCTAAACACATATTGCCGTGGTTCGGCGGCGCCGCCTCTGTCTGGACTGCCTGCCTGCTCTTCTTTCAGGCACTGCTGTTCGTCGGCTACCTCTATGCCTACCTGGTGTCCCTGCTCAGAAGGCACATGCAGATCGTTGTGCACCTTATGCTGCTGTGCCTCTCGATCGGTGCCGTGATCACACAACAGCTTGTCTGGGGCAATCCGGCACTTCCCTCACGAGAGGGCATCATTAGCGGAATTCTGCAACAGCACCCCACCTTGGCAATCGTAACCGTTCTGGCTCTTTCGGTGGGCCTTCCCTATATCGCCCTGGCAAGCACAAGTCCTCTGGTCCAATCCTGGTTCTACGGAGAGCAACGCGACAAGAAACCCCTCTACTTCTTCTATGCCGTTTCGAACATTGGTTCCCTTCTGGCGCTTCTGGCCTACCCATTTATCTTGGAGCCACTTCTCAACCTGCATTTTCAAGCCCTTGTGTGGGGCATAGGCTTCATCGCGTTTGCTGTTGTATGCGCTGGATGTGCGATCCATACGCTGACAACGCGTTTTCCTGAAGATACTTACGCAGCAGAAGATCGCCCCGTCAGCAGACGACTCAGCCTGCCTCCATGGAAATCGAGCCTGGCTTGGTTGGGACTCTCGGCATGCGCTTCACTCATGCTGGTTGCCATGACAAACCAGATCTGTGCGAACGTGGCCCCCGTACCACTGCTCTGGCTCTTGCCGCTGTCGCTCTATCTGCTGGCATTCATTATCTGCTTCAGTAGTCGAGCCACATGGGTCCCCACAGCGGCCGCGCTCGTTGTACTACCCGCGACGGCCCTCGTTCTTTTCGTAATGAAACACGCGCTTTCACTGGGAATTCTCCCCCAACTGGCCGCCTATTTTCTTGTCCTGTTCTGCGCATGCCTACTTTGTCTGGGGGTGCTGCATCGCAGTCGCCCATCATCAGAATTCCTGACCTTCTTCTACTTGATGGTGTCTTTCGGCGGAGCACTGGGAGGCCTGTTCGTCGGTATCGTAGCCCCCCTGATATTCACAGATTACTGGGAACTGCAAATCGGAATGATGCTGGTGTGCACCGTTGCTACGTGGCTTCTGCTGTCTAAGCCATGGGCATCGACATGGCGAATTCCCATCCTGTGTGCTGCGGTGGCTATCCTGATTGCGGCGGCCCATGTACCGCGCAACCCCCACGCAACCGTCGTGGCGAAGTCCCGCAACTTCTACGGAGGGCTCAAGGTGCTTGTCGAGGGGCAGCCCCAAGGGGTTCAGGTCTTCTCCATGATGCACGGGAGAATCTGTCATGGCCTCCAGTTTGATCGGGGGCAGAGCTCCTCTCGTCCAAGCGCCTATTTCGGCCCAGACAGCGGAATTGGGGTGGCAGTTGCAACGCACCCCAAGCGCAGAATCGGAGCAGACGCCATGGAGCCGGCCGCACTACACATTGGCGTCCTGGGCCTTGGAATCGGAACCATTGCGGCATATGGAGAACCGGGAGACCGCCTGCGGTTCTACGAGATCAATCCAGACGTTGTGCAGATGGCAACGAACAGTGCGTATTTCAGATATCTTTCAGGATGTCATGCCCAGGCAGAGATCGTCATGGGTGATGCCCGCCTCTCGCTCGAAAAGGAGCTCGCGGACTCTGGACCACTCAACTTCGACGTTCTCACTCTCGACGTCTTCAACGGTGATGCAATCCCTACACATTTGCTCACGGTTCAGGCGTTCGAAACCTACCTGGCCCATCTCAATCCGGAGTCTGGTGTGCTGGCTCTTCATGTCACCAATATGTACCTTGATCTCGTACCCGTCATCGCCAGGATCGCACGACACTGTGGGCTCTATGGCTGCATCGTGAAAGGTACGGGAGATCTCCGGCTCACGTCCGATTCGCTCTGGGTGCTACTATCCCGCGATACGAGTTTCATGCAGGCGGCCATCAAGGCGCCCTCTTCCAGCCCGCTGGTTAGCCCTCACGATCACGTCCCGCTCTGGACTGACGACTTCAGCAACGTTCTCTCCATCATGAAGAAGTCGCTATTCGTCAGAGCGCAGCCATCGAACAAGTGAAGCAGAGCGCCCGCGCGGGGTGAGTGCGTTCCCGGACCTCCCGAAAGGCAGTAGTTGCCGCCACCGCGGAACTGCCCGGGATACGGGCCTGAACCACGAAAACGTTGAGCTCAGGGCTTCGGGCTCATCCCCCGCGCGCCGCGAGCACCCAAAGCGGCGATTTCATCGCCGCACTCCATATTGCCTTGCTCTCAACGATATGGAGTGCGGTGAAGCTGTCACCTCTTTGCTCCCAGCGGAGGCGGAGAGCTGCGGGGTTGACGCGGCACTGCAGCGGGCTAGGCTTACCGGTTACTGAACCACCCACTATTCGGACGGCGCGGTCTTGGCTCGTGTATTCACACGCTCCTGCACCCCCACAGCCCTGAGGCCGGCAGCGACCCGGTCACAACAGTTCGGACAGTAGTTCCTGCCAGGAATCTTGTCCTTCTGCACATGCTCATACTCACTCAGGGCACAGAATGGATTCAGACAGGCAGGCATGCCGACAAGCCTACCCAAGCCGTACATTGCGGCCCGCTCAATGCGAGCAAGTCGTCCCTGATCCGTCAATCCGTCAATGGCTGCGATCACAGCGGTATTCACCACGGCACACCCAAGTCTCACGGAGTAAACCACAGCCGGTGCGGAGCTCGCAGGCGTATTCACAAGGACAACGACCAATGCATCACGCTCTGAACGCATGGCCGAGAATGCCTTTAGTTGTTCTTCTGGACCAAACCCCGCTGCTCGCAGCAGCGTCCGATCACGACGCAGCATGCCCATCACATTTGTTCTCATGAAATCAAAGCAAGCTGCTGAAACCCGCTTCTCCACAGTCGGAGTGCTCAGCACCAGAACTGCGTTCGATTCACTGGCCTCAACACAACCCAGACCGGCCATCAGAAGACTTGCTACGAGGGAAACACCGATGAACCTACCCATAATTCACATCCTTCCATCGCCTACACTGCCCTTCTTTGACCTACAGATCCCTAAGTAGACAAAAAAAAGAGAGTCTCCAAAGAGACTCTCTTCTCCAAGTTACAGCTGCTTCCAACTAGTGACGTTTGCGACGTGCAGCCAGCGTAACCAGCCCCAACGCGAACAGTGCAATACTGCCCGGCTCGGGAACAGGCACGATGGGCGACCAAGCTCCTGCTGGAGCTGCCGACAGCGTGTAGTCAGCATCAATATTCGTTGCAGGAAGCACATAAGCAGAGGAGTCCACCACCTGATACATAGTGGCAGCACCGAATGACGTAGCATTGTAGATCACGGTATAGATGTGGTCAGAAGAAGCTAAAGAAGCTCCCGGAGCGCTGAATGGCGTTGACCAGACCACGCCAGCTTTCCCGTCGACAAGTGCGGTCGTCACAGGCGTCGAAATGAATGCATCATCCCCAGTGATCGTATGGTCATCCCACATGGTAGTAATATTGATTCCGTCTTGAGCGACATCCTCAATCAATTCCACGACCCATCCATCTGAATACGCTCCCCCCAGATCCCCACCGTAACTCCAAGTAATTGTACCGCCAAAGGTACTACCAGCAACCAGTGCAAGCATTGAGACGCCCAAGACAATCCTCTTCATATTCAACATACCTCTTTCTAGTTTTTGACTACAACTCGAACCCAAGAACTGCCTAGTAAGCGCCGCTGTAAGGGCACGCATCAGTAAGAGTAAAATCGGTCTTGGAGATGTACCAGAACCCACCACCAACAGGAATTGTCCCCGTCGCAGCAATAGAGTCATCCCACTCTTCAGCTGTATTTGCCTTGTACCAGACGTCATCCGTGTATAGCGCGTAAGTCTGATAGGCTTGTGCAGCAGCGTCCCACGTTACAATACGATCAGCGTTTGCATTGTTAATTGCAGCTGTTGCTCCGTCTGCAATCTTGGCAATTTCCTGAATATCAATCTCTGCCGCATATGCCGAAGATGCTAACTGATAGCCAGTTACAAGCGCTACATCTTGCGTATGACTCTTGCCACCCAGAACTTCACCAAGCAGTGAGACGTCACGAGCGGGGGCAGAAGCCGGATGAACGACCCAGAAGGAACTACCTGCAGGGATAGTGTCATCGTCGGCTAGAATAGAGTCGTCCCATTCTTCTGCGGAATTTGCACGATAGAAGTGACCATCGGTGTACTGCGCGTATGCCTGATAGACACCAGCCACCGTATCAAAAACAATGACTCGATCGGCGTTGGCCTGATTGACAGCTTGCAACAGCTGATCTGTGCCAAAGATGCCAATGAGAGTATTCGTTCCATCCCCTGAAGGATCGTACAGCGGCGCAGACATGATGATGCGCTTGCCCGCCTCAAGAGTAGTTTCCTTGTACCCAACAATGTTGACGCTTGTCACGGCTGCGTGTACGCCGATGGCTGTCACGATCAATGCTACCAGTGCTACTGACATTCTCTTCATTGCTGCTCCTCCTTGTGTTTACGACTTGCCCTCGCAAAGCCGAATCATTTCAGTGTTACAATGCTACTGCATCTGCCGGGGTTTGGTCAACCCCAAAAACGTGCGGCCTTTTTCGACCACCTGTTCAAGACCGGAAGCCCTCAGCACTCACTAAGGGAATCCCCTAGGTCTATTTAAGTTATACTTCTTTTGGACTCTGCCGTCAAGGGATTCGTGGCTGTTTCTTTCGTCACTTTCGAGCTACTCCAATGGCGGGGGAAGCGCACCTTCGCTCACAAGCTGGGCGTCTTCCTCCGGTGTCAGGGTGATCGGCAGCGGAACCCCCATGTCGCCGCCTGATCGAATCAGGTCCATGTTGTACTGACGAATATGCGTTTCATACTCTTCGCCCTTTAGAATTGGGGACTTGCGCTCAATCGCAAGCCGCCGCTCTTCTTCAATCTGTTCTTTCGTTCGCTTGGTTCGAGAGCGCCGAAGACGCGCAAATGCAGCCTCTCGCATCGACGACTTGCTATCCGCCACCGGCGCCAGCGCGGAGCCCAGACCGCCGCCCATCTTGAGAATGCGGGTGTCACTATTTTTTCTAAGCGTCACGGATTCTTGCTCGTAGTCAGCATCAACGACCTCGATTCCATCTTCACTCTCCCCCACAAAAAGAAAGTACGTTTTTGGGGGCTGGGCTTTGGTGTCGACAAAGCCAACTCGAACCGCACCGCCCCCTGATGTGATGGCGCACATGGTAAGGGCATCCACAAACGAGGGGCCCGTTTGGACTGGCGGCTGAAGACTTGCAGCGGTCTCTGCATCAGAGGGCGCTTCACCAAAAGGCCGGCGCTGCAGAATTACCTCGTACCGTGCGAAGTCGTTCACGACAGCGGCCGACGTCTCCAGCACCGCCAATAACAGGAGCACGGTTGCCAACACGGCACGGGACGCCCGATTCAAGGAGGCGGAACACTCAACACCCAACATCCAACATCCAACTCCCAAGTGTGCATTCTGGCCTTGGACGTTGGGCGTTGGGCGTTGGTTGTTGGACGTTGATTCCGGGACAAGGGTTTGGGGTTCGGAGTTCGGGGCTCCGGGTTCCGGGTTCGCGGTTAGGCTCTGCGGTCTGAGGTCTACGGCCTGTAGTCTGCAGTCTGCGCCCCTGTCTTGGATATTTCCCATTTCGACTTTCAGCTTTCCAAATTTCAAAATTTCTCCCCTACTCTCCTACTCCATCGCTTCAACTGCCGGGAGCAGCCCTTCTTCGACCAGTTGTTTGTCCATCTCCTCGGTAAGAGGGATAGGTAGCGGTGTGAGTCCTTTTCGTATCAGATCCATCTGGTATTCCTGGAGACGCTTCTCGACATCTGCTTCTGATGCTTTTCGGGCCTTTGCGGCACGCTGCCGCATTTCCTCCAGCCGTTGCTGCCTTCGCGCCGCGTAGGAGCTCCCGCCAGAGTTCCCGGGACCGCTCGGTCGCGACGTTCCGACTGGAGGCGCAGCTCGCGGTGCAAGAGCACGTGGGGCTTGCGGTGCGGCCGGAGGCGGTGCAGCTCCATCACCGCGCATATAGAGCCAGTACTGCTCGCTCTCTTTCCGAAGCAAAGCGCCTTCACGATCGTAATCAGCATCCATCAGGACGATGCCATCCTCAGAATCGCCCACATACAGATAGTAGGGATGCGGTGGATTCTCCTTGATATTGACGAATCCAACGCGGGTTCCGGCAGGGCTCTCCGTGATCGCGCACATCTTCAGATCCTTGAGAAACGCGGGGGGAGCCTCCAACGTCACGACTTCCTGCGCATTTTCATCCACAGCCGTTGCCGCCGCAAATGGCCTCCTCTGTAGAATCAGATCATAGCGCGAGAAATCCGCAGCAGAGGTCGACAGAACCCCTCCGAGAAGAAACCAACCAACCGCAGCAACACTATATAGCCCACGTTTCATTGGAACCAGTATACGAAAAGGCTACACAGAGATCAACCAGCGCTTGCGTGGTGAACGCTATCCAGTTTCTCGCCCTGCTTGTCGCTGAGATCTTTCGACTTCGCTCAAGATGACAGTTTTCTAAGGTTCTCTGTCATGCCGAGCCGAGCCTAGCCTGCCCGCCGTAGCCTTCTGGCGGAGGCGGGTCGAGGCATCTCAGCCACACACCAAGATGATTCGCTTGTTCCACTTCCTAGCAGCTAGGTACAGGATGTCCGTGTGTTCATCCTAAAAAGAGCAGTTGACCAACCAACTGTACCGTGAACTTTGCCGTTAACCGCGTCGGCTATCTCCATCGCGAACTTTGCCGGGAACTCCTTCGATTGAGTTTACGGCAAAGGAGACGGTGGAGTTAGTTTCGTTGGAGTTTACGGCAAAGTTCACGATGGAGCGCTGATGCGAGCAGCATATGACGCACCGTCTAGTATTGCACCCATTGGGTGCGAGCTGTGGCATCAGATTCGCCAACAATGGCAGGAAGATTCGGGCCTATAGTCAGTTCAACTGCCGACCATAGGTTCATAGGTGTTCTCGACGAATGGCACCTCAAGAACCGGGGATCATCCTGGCCATTATCGGTGGCCGACCGATTGCTACGGAAGCTGATAGCGACGCTCCAGAGCAAAGGCGTTCTCAATATGGCGTATTGTGGGGGGGGCTTCCGTTTCCATATCGCCAACCACCTCGACGACATCAAAGCGGAAACAGACGCGCGGATTCTTGAGGCGCTTCAAATAGCGCACGGCGGCGCGGGAGAGGGTGTGGCGCTTCTTACGATCAACCGAGGCAGCAGGTCGACCGAAGGTCTCGCTCTTACGGGTCTTCACCTCAACAAAAACGAGCACCTCCCCATCTCTGGCAACCAAATCAAGTTCATCGCGTGTTCCAACGCGCACGCGCTTGCCGAGAATCTTGAATCCCTTTTTCTTCAGAGCTTTCGCAGCAACCGCTTCCCCCCACTCTCCCGTCCGCAAATGCTGCGGCCCCTTGGCAATGGACCTTTTCAAATTCAAACCGAACATGCTTCCTCCGTCTCTGCACAATCTAACCGCTGATGGCACGGATGGGCACGGATATTCTTGCGGCTCCGCCGCTGGCTCTGCTGGGGACTCTACAGAGAGCAAGCATCCGTAC
>JABGOW010000212.1:0-5790 GCA_018645275.1 Verrucomicrobiota bacterium | reverse complement strand
CTGGGGACTCTACAGAGCCTGAGCATCCGTACCCATCTGCGGCATCCGCGGTCAAGCTCCGCTGGCTCTGCACAATCTAACCGCGGATGGCACGGATGGGCACGGATATTCTTGCGGCTCCGCCGCTGGCTCTGCTGGGGACTCTACAGAGCCTGAGCATCCGTACCCATCTGCGGCATCCGCGGTCAATTCCCTTGGCGAGGTCGTTGACAACACTAGAAGAGTTCATCCTGTTGTGGGGCGGTACGAGGAGCAAGGCCTTGGGCTGCACGACGGTGGATATCGGCTGCCTCGCGTACGGGGCGGAATGTCTTGCGGTGCTCGGGAGTTGGGCCGTACTCAAGCAGCGCCTGAATGTGGGCTTGAGTGCCATACCCCTTGTGACGAGCGAAACCGTACTCAGGATACGCCACGTCCAACTTCTTCATCAGGCGGTCTCGTGTCACCTTGGCCACAATGCTGGCGGCGGCAATGGAAAGACTGAGGGAGTCTCCCTTCACAATCGACTCGGACTGGACGGGAAGCCCGGGAACGGGACGCCCGTCAACCAGAATGACATCGGGAGGCGAAACAAGGGCATCAGCGGCGCGCTTCATGGCTGCGTGTGTGGCTCGCAGAATATTGATTCTGTCGATCTCGGCGACTCCGGCAACGCCAACGCCAATCTCGACAGCATCGGAAGCATAAAGCAACTCGAAGAACGTCTCGCGCAAGGACTCGGAGAGCTGCTTGGAGTCAGTAAGTCTGACCAGCGAAGCTTGGCTTTCGCGCTCAACGAACTCACGTTGAAACAGAACGGCCGCAGCAACCACTGGCCCTGCCAGCGGCCCGCGGCCCGCTTCATCAATCCCAGCGACGCGAACACGCCCTTGGGACCACTGTTGCTGCTCGAAAGCAAGCAACTTACTGCTTCGCTGTGATCTTCTCTTTGAGACGCGCTTTCTTGCCAGTGCGATTGCGCTGGTAGTAGAGCTTGGCGCGACGCACGTGCGCCGAACGTTCGACCTCAATCTTCTCAACATAGGGGGAATGGATGGGGAAAACACGTTCCACGCCAACACCATGAGAAATCCTGCGAACAGTGAACGTTTCCGTTCCACCACCGCCATCACGCGCAATCACGATTCCGGCGAAGACCTGGATACGCTCTTTGTCGCCTTCCTTGATCTTCACGTGGACCCGTACGGAATCACCAACGGCAAACTCCGCCACATCTGCTTTCATGCTCTCGTTGCCAATACTCTCAACAATCGGTGATACCATGACACCCTCCGTCAGCGGCCCACTCCAGGCCCAGTGTTGTCTCTATCAATTATGCTTCTTACAGCGTCCCATGGATCGCTGCGCTCATTCACTCTTCAAGCAAGTCCGGTCTTCGTTCTCGGGTCCGCGTCTCCGACTGTTCCTGACGCCAGGCCTCGACCGCCTGATGATTGCCAGATGACAGAACATCCGGCACTCGCATTCCTCTGTACTCCGCCGGTCGCGTATACTGCGGATACTCCAGCAGTCCTTGCGAGAACGACTCCTCTTCCGTAGCGCCCTCACCTCCGAGTACCCCCGGAAGCAATCTCACTACCGCATCAGCAACCACTGCAGCCGGCAGCACCCCATTCGTGAGGATGTAGTCTCCAATCGAGATCTCATCCGTCACCAACGCTTGGCGCACCCGCTCATCGACACCCTCGTAGTGACCGCAGACAAACACAATGTGTTCCGTCTCAGCCAACGTCGCTGCCGTCGACTGCCGAAAGGGAATCCCCTGCGGTGTCATCAACACCACCCGGCACCCATCCGTACGAACCGATTCAACAGCCTCAAAAAGCGGCTCGGGCTTCATCACCATTCCCGGGCCACCGCCGTATGGGCGGTCGTCCGTTGTCCGGTGAACATCGCAAGCGAAGTCCCTAAGATCCACCGTATTGAACGTCACCTTTCCCCGTTCAACAGCACGCTTAAGCATGCTCTCCTGCAGAAACCCCTGCAGCATCCCAGGGAAAATCGTGATGATGTCAATCCGCATCCGCTGTCGCCGGCACTTCCTCAACCGCTTCTGGCGTTTCATCCGCCACAGCGGCCGCCTCAACAGTCTCGGCTACGGGCACAGCTTCTTCGATCGGCAGCTTGCGCGCCTTACGAATCAGGCTTGCAGCCGTATCGCTGACCTGTGCACCCTCCCCAATCCAATGGTCAATGCGATCAAGCTTGAGCTTGAAGTTGACGCCCGTTTGACCTGGATCATACCAACCCAGAATCTCCAGACGCCGACCATCGCGAGGTGATCGTGTGTCAGCCGCTACGACCCGGTAACAAGCACTGTTTGTCGCCCCGGTCCTCGTCAATCTGATTTTAACAGCCATATTTCCTCCAAAAGGGCGGCATCCTGTCACGTCCCCCCCTGCATTGCAAGCCCGATAATCGCGAAAGTTGAAATTGCGTCAACGCAACTCCCTACCCCCGCTTGGCCAATTCCCGCTGGCTAAACTCCAGCTTTCCATCCTTCGCGAGCACGCTAATGACACCGTGCCCTTTAAAAGCTCCCCTGAGAATGGCCTCTGCCAATGGGTCCTCAAGGTATTTCGATACCGCTCTGCGCAGCGGGCGGGCGCCCATATCTGCACTAAATCCTTTCTCCAAAAGAAGCTCTTTTGCAGCCTTGCGGAGCCGGATTTCCCAGCCTTTTGCCTGTAAACGCTCACGAACCTTCGCCAGTTCAAGTTCCAGGATCGCTTCAACGTCGTCCCGGCTCAACTCGCGGAACACAATGACGTCGTCAATACGATTCAGAAATTCTGGTTTAAAGGCGCGTTTTGCGGCCTCCAGCGTACGGCGTTTGAGCTGCTTGTAGTTGGATGCGGCAGACCCCGTCTCGCTGTCACCAAACCCGAGTGCCCCGCCCTTGGAACCGACCCCGTGGCCCAGGTTCGATGTCAAGATAACGACCGTATTCCGAAAATCCACCTGCCGTCCAACGCTGTCAGTCAACTTACCCTCTTCGAGAATCTGCAACAGCATGTGCATGACGTCAGGATGTGCTTTTTCGACCTCATCAAAGAGAACGACAGAATAGGGTCGCCGTCGGACGCGCTCAGTGAGCTGCCCGCCCTCGTCGTGTCCAACATACCCGGGAGGAGACCCCACCAGTCGAGAAACGTTAAATTTCTCCATATACTCGGACATGTCGATCTGAATCAGGGCATCCGCATCACCAAAAATAAACTCGGCAAGAACCTTGGCCAGCAGCGTTTTCCCCACCCCTGTCGGACCAAGAAAGATGAAAGATCCGATCGGACGGTTCGGGTCCTTAAGGTCCGCTCGGGAACGCCGCAATGCTCGGGAAATCGAATTGACGGCGGTGCCTTGCCCAATCACAGAGCCTTCGATCTCCTTCTCCATGTCGAGCAAGCGTGCCAGCTCCCGGCCCTCCATCCGCTGCAGGGGAACCCCGGTTGCTTTCGCGACCACGGCCATCACCTCGTCCGTGCCCACGGTGAGCTCGGACTCGTCCCGTGAGGCTTTCCAAGCCTGCACGACCTCATCCAGCGCTTCTCGCTCGCGTCGTTCACGGTCCCGAAGCTCGGCTGCATCTTCGAAGAGCTGTTCAGCGATGGCCTTCTCCTTGGCCACGCGAATCTCCTCAATCGCCGTCTCCTTATCGCGCAAATCGGGGGAACGGGTGGATGAGAGAATCTGAACTCTGGCACCGGCTTCGTCGATGACGTCAATTGCCTTGTCGGGAAGGTAACGGCCCGTCAAATAGCGATCGGAGAGCTTCGCCGCAGAGTCAAGAGCCTCGTCGGTATAGCGTACGCCGTGGTGCTCTTCGTACCGCGAGCGCAATCCCTGGAGGATCTCAATCGTCTGCGCCACGCTGGGAGCTTCGACCCGAACGGTCTGGAAGCGGCGCTCCAACGCTGCATCTTTTTCAATATACTTTCGGTACTCATCCAACGTGGTGGCACCAATACACTGTAGATCGCCACGGGCCAGGGCAGGCTTAATAATGTTGGAGGCATCCATGGCGCCCTCAGCCGAACCGGCGCCCACAATCGTGTGGAGCTCATCAATGAAGAGAATAATGTCGCCGGCCCGCCGGATCTCATCCATCACAGCCTTGATGCGCTCTTCGAACTGACCACGGTACTTGGTTCCCGCGATCATCAGCGCCATGTCCAACGTGATCAGCTTACGATCGCGCATGCTCTCCGGAACATCACCGGCAATAATCGCCTGGGCCAGCCCTTCAACAACGGCAGTCTTTCCAACACCAGCTTCACCAAGCAGCACCGGATTGTTCTTGTTGCGGCGGCATAGAATCTGAACCACGCGCTCGAGCTCCTCAGCACGACCGATAACCGGATCGAGTCCCTGCTCACGGGCCAATGCTGTGAGATCCCGACCAAACGCGTCCAGGGCAGGCGTCTTGACGGGGCCCTTGCCCTTCTCTTTGCCGTCCGCCGCTGCCGTGCCACCGATCTCCTCATCTTCAGAGGGTTCGAAGTTAGGATCCAGCTCGCGAAGAATCTCCCGCCGGGCAGTATCCAGATCAATCTCAAGGTTCCGCAGCACCTGGGCCGCAACCCCTTCGCCTTCACGGAGCAGGCCGAGCAGGATGTGTTCAGTTCCAATATAGGTATGATTGAGCGCCTGGGCTTCGGCTGCCGATAGCTGCAGGACTTTCTTGGAGCGGGGTGTGAAGGGAACGTTGCCCACTAGCTTGGTCTGTGGCCCCTGCCCAACGGCATTCTCGACCTCCAAGCGCACCCGCTCCAGTGAAACACCGAGACGGTTCAAAACGTTGACGGCAACGCCCTCCCCCAACGCAATCAAGCCCAGAAGCAGATGTTCCGTGCCGACATAGGGGTGATTGAAGCCGTCAGCCTCCTTGCGCGCCAAGTTGATCACCTGCTGCGCCCGAGGTGTGAAATTATTAAAGTTATTCATATCAAAAGCCCTAGGTTCTGGGTTCAAACCCCAACCGCTATGCCACTAAAGACAAGCCCTTCAGCTTCCGTCGGATGAGGCGGGCTCTCTGAACGTCCCGCTCCTCAATCGAAAGCTCGTGTTTCGCCATTTTCTGGAGATGCCCCGGCTGCGTCGCCAGCATCAACTCGTTCAACCGATTTGCTGCAACGCCGGTCAAGATATCAGATTCAAGCCCGAGCCTCAACCCAGATAGTAGATCCAAAGCCTCCCCGGATGACATAATCTGGGCATACTGAAGAATGCCAAACGCTCGATTGACATAGTCGAGCACCTGGATCTTGCGCTGTTCCATCAGGCGAGCCCGCGCATTTTCCTCAAGTTCTACCAGCGTCTCTGCCATATCCTGAATGCAGGCCACGGTATCGCTTTCGCTGATACCCAACGTGGTCTGATTCGAAACCTGATACAGGTTCCCGAACGCGTCTGACCCCTCTCCAAACGTCCCTCGTACAGCCATCCCCATCCGGTTGAGCCCTTTGGCAACCGGCTCCATCTCGTCCAGGAGCTTCAGGCCAGGCAAATGCAGCATAACGCTAACGCGCATCCCGGTGCCCACATTACTGGGACAGGCAGTCAGGTAACCCAGCTCGGAAGAAAACGCGTACGGAATGCGCTGCTCGAGCTCAGAATCAATGCGGTTCAGGAGTCGCCAAGCCGCTGTAAGATCCAACCCGGGGCGCATGACCTGCAACCGAAGATGGTCCTCCTCGTTGATCATCACCGCAATGCGCTGCTGCTTGGCAACCACAAGACCGCTACCCGCGCCCTTATTCCCCCGTTCAACCAGCTCGGGACTGATCAGGC
>JABGOW010000188.1 GCA_018645275.1 Verrucomicrobiota bacterium | reverse complement strand
CGTATATCCTGCCCTCCCGACATTCGTCGGGACTCAAGCGCTTCGGGGCGAAGAGTCTGCCGCCCCACAGGTTTGCTCGGAGCATGGCCGACAGTGGGGCGGGCGCTCACTGGTATCAGTTGCAGCCGCAGCCACCACCCCCGACACCGCGTCCTCCTGAGGATGCTTCGCGGGTGAAGTAGACGTGCTCGGAAAAGGTGTCATCGATAGGATCGCGGTCGCCGCGCATGATGTAACTTCCAAACGTCGCCATTTCCCAAGGCTTCACACTGGCACACCCTCCGCACAGCGTGAGGGCCGACAGGACTGTCAGCTGCAGAACCGTTCTTATCGTCATAGGGATTGCCCTCCTCGATGCATGGTTGAAGATGGAAGCTCATATCGCACGAAGCCAGGGGTCCGAAGCGTGCCGTTCGTGGTGACCATGCACCCCTCTGCCTGATGGCTCGCTCTCAGAAATTCGAAAAAGGCTTCGCCCCCAAGTATGAACGCCGATGTTGCCAGAATACCGGCCTCGGTGCACGTCGGTGCAATCACTGACACGGCCAGGGTCCCGTTGTCAACGGGATACCCACTACGCGGATCAAGAATGTGCCCATAGCGTTTGCCCTGGCAATCGAACCCGCGTGCATAGTTGCCCGAACTTGCGATTGCCATATCTGAAACGAGGGCGCCGGACCAGCAACGCCCGGGGTCACGCGGATCCTCAAGCCCAATCCGCCAACCGCCCCCCTCTGGCGGACGCCCAAGCACGCGCACATCATGCCCGAAATCCACCATCGCGTTCTGGATGCCCGCATCCTGCATCATCCCAATCACACGATCCACGGCGTACTCTTTTCCGATGCCACCAATGTCGAGCGCCATCCCCTCACGGGGAAGAAAGGCTCGGAGAGCCTCTCGATCCACGGACTTCCAGTCCACCTGTCGGCGAGCCACTTCCACGGCATCCGCCGAAGGAATCGAAAGGGGCTCCGTGTGGTCCTCCCACAGCCTTATCAACGCGAGCATCGTTGGGTCAAAAAGACCGCGCGAGGACCAGTGAAACCAATCGCACAGCTTAAAGATACTCACAAGCTCATCGTCGATGTCGACCGCATGACTCCCGGCAGCGGTATTGAGTTGACTGATCATACTTGTTTCGATGAAGCGCGAGTAGCGCTTTTCAAATGCCTGAAGCCATGCGGAAACCTCGCCGCGAAACCGATCCGCGGCGGCGTGCGACGGTGCCGAGAAGAGCATTCTGCATTCCGTACCCAACGCGATGCCGCGTGTTTGATAGTAGCTCGCATCACCGCCTCCCTGCCACGGCGATTCAAACGCTGCAAAACACATTTCTTGCACTAGAGCCATACTCGAACTCCAGCCGTGTAGACATCGGCGGTGGGATACACGGCATCGTTGGTCAGACCATCTTTGCCCTCCTGCTCATAGCGGTCATAACCAACATCGAACGAGAACCGATCCCCCGGACGCCAGATGAGCTTGGCGCCATACGCGAGCGTCTCCAAGTCTGAGATCCGGTAGTCAGAAGAGTAGAATTCTGGACTCCCCGTGAAGCGGACGCCGTAGAAGTCCGCAGCCGTCTGTTCATAAAACCTGACCCTTGGTCGGATAATGAAGTGGTTGCCAAGTTCTTGATACCACGCTAGGGATACGGTGTGCCCGGTAGTGCCAACGTCATCACGGTAGTATCGGTAGCTTCCCTCCATGCTCGCCTTCAGCGTTTCGATGTAGCGAATCAGGGCAAGATAGAAAGTCGTCTTCGTCTTTTCATCAGGCCGGGATTCCGCCACCAACACACCGTTCAGCTCCGCTACTTTGTAAGGATCATTCATGTAACCTGATATCAAACCCAGCATCAGGTTCGCTTGGAGTCGGGTCTTCTTGTCCAACAACTGCGAAAGCCCAAGCATGAAATCGGTGGTGGTCTTTGTGTCCGTAGTTCCGGCTGTGAAGACATCAATCGTGTCATAGGTGTATGCGGCCCCAAGCTCCAGAATCGTGTTGCGATTGTTGAAATCAATCCCGTCGCTGAGGGCGAGGGCATACGAGTCATAGTCCGATTCACTGCTGAAAGAGAGCTTTGTAGATACGGCGTGATTGGCGAGCTTCTTGACGAGTTCAAGGTTGAGTCCCCAGCGCTCGTCGTCGACCTTCGCCATGGGCACCGTGACGGCCCCCGACGGGACTTGCCGTGAGACCGTCGCCGTACCGCCACCACCGGAGCCGGAGCCGGATGGTGTCGACGTGGTCGGTGTGGCAGCAGCACGTGTGTGATAGCTCCCTTTCCGAAACGCCCGGTCATCATCATCGTCGTCATCATCATCGTCATCGTCGTCATCGTCATTGCCAGTCGCCGGTGTCGTGGTGGAACCCCCCACCCCCCCTACCGCGACAGTATCGGTAACGGTCGTCGTTACGGGCACCGGGGGGGCACCGGTCGGCGAGGCCCCCGAAATCGTGTTGAAAATCCCGTCGATGCGGATGCCAAACGTGGGAGAGAAATCGTGTTGATAGCGAAATGCGGGAGAGGTCACCCCAATGCGACCGCCAGCCTCCTGGTAGTGCATGACCTTGAAATCGACCATATCTTCCGCAGAACCCCGTCGCGGCGGCGTGGCGTAGATTCCCACAGCCAGAATCAATGGATATAGCTGATGTGCAAAACGCATGCCCTGATGCCTGCCAAGACTCATAGGTGACTCCTTAGTTCAAGACGGACAGCCGCCTCCGCTGTAGCCATCGACTTCGCAACCATAGCGCGATGCGATCCAGTGTCGGAGCCAGCAGGCAGACAATCAGAAACGAAAACACGATACCTTCTGAATAGTAGGTATGCTTGCGAATCACTGCATTGACGACGCCGGCAATGATACCACCGGCCAGTTGCCCCCCCTTACTGACCGGCGTGGTCTTGGGGTCTCCGGCGATAAACACGGCCGAGAAAACAATCGCCCCCGAGAACACATTGAATAGAACCGGTTCATGCATGACGGCGCAGGAGGCCGCAAAAGCGACGACGAATGCCACGCCCGTGCGCCAGGCGACAATCCCACGCCAGTAGAGCAGGACACCCACAAGCAGGATGACGGGGGCAAAGGCCTCACCGGGGCCTCCCGGAACCATATCATAGAGTCCCTCCCATGATCCGCCAATCCGCCCCATGAGCAGATCGCGGAGGGAGTACGTGAACTCCTCGGCATGATACAACTCGATGGGGGTTGCCGTTGTGACGGCATCTGCGTCCATGCCGGGAAGGATCCAGCCCACGATGTCCTCGGCATAGGCGATCATCAAGAACAACCGCCCAACCAGCGCGGGATTCAGATGCAGCCCCCCGCGCGCGATCGGCATGCGCGCCAGCACAATCGCAAGAATCAGGGCAAACAGAACGGGCTTCGCCGGCATATTGGCGGGAATCGTCATGACCAGAATCGCGGCCGTAACGGCCGAACTTCCTGAGCGAAGCCGAAGCCGTCCGGTCGACAGGAGCATGTAGAGCGCCTCAATCACAAGACCCGCAAGGACGTATCCAGACCAGCGGGCCATGTACCACGGATCATAGAATGCTGCATACAACGCCGCGAGAATTGCCAAACCACCGAGGGTGCAGAACGCCATCGGCATCGTCGTGCGCCCGACACGGTAAAAGGGCGACTCCAACTCAGGCGGGGATACCGGCTCTACAGACATGCCTTGCCCTCCTTGATATGCTTCACGAGTGGAATCCGTGCGGGGCACACGGCCGCGCAGGCACCGCACAGAAAACACTCCTCAAGCTGCGTGGCAACAACGCGTGGCAGCGGGCGTTGCCCCTCGCGAACCGGATTCACAATGCCAATCGGATGCAGCCCAAGCGGACAGGCCACATTGCAGGCACCGCAATGGATGCAATTCGTTTCGCGGGCAATAAGCGCCGATTTCCGCAGCAGCAGGAGCGATGTGGTGCCCTTGGTTATCTCGGTTTCGGGTTGAACGGCTCTACCCATCATCAGACCACCGGCAATGAGCGCTTCGTCCTCCGGATCCCAAGCCGCCCCACACGCCTCCAGTAGCGCGCCAACCGTCATGCCAACCGGGGCGATGACATCGTGGTGCAGTCTGCGATGCGGGGCTGCAATGGTCAGGGGGCGTTCGACGACCGGGATGTTGTCCAGCAGCGCCCGCCCCACGGCCCTCAGCGTGGCAACATTCTGCACGAGAATCCCAACCTGGCCGGGATAGGCCCCCGCAGGAAGCATCTTCCCCGTCAGCTTCTTCACGATCAGTCGCTCTGCACCACCAGGATAGCCGCGAGGCATCATGACGACGTCAAAGGGGTACAGCTCACGAAGGCGTCGAAACAGGTTGCGACTGCGCGCAATGGCGATCACGATGCGCTTGGCACCGCACGCGTCCGCGCTGGCTTTGACCCCCGCCTGAATGAGCGGAGCATGGTGCAACAGCAGCGCTTTGTCGATCGTTGTCCCCGGTTCGCACTCCACAGCGTTTATGACAACCGTGCGGACCCCTTGGCTCGCGGCCAGCTTCCGAGAGGCAGGGAACATGCTTCCCCCCATTCCCACGGCGCCAATGGCGTCCAAAAACTCGGGATAGGATTGCTCTGGTTGACGGAGGGCGTCTGGCGGCGCTTCGGGAGGCCACGTCAGGCCAGAGGGGCCAAAGAAGACGGGAGACTCTGGCGTCTCCGGGTGCGGCCACTGTGCTCTGATCAAGCGAAGCATGTCGTGTCCTCTAGCGGGCTTTTACCGGCGTCTTTGGCCAGCCGGGATCGCTATCCATTTCCGACAGCAACGCCTCGGCCATCTTGTTCATATAGAGGAAAATGCGCTTCTGGTAGCGGGTGGCCCCAGTAACAGCATCAATGGGGTGGCTCTTACCCTCCGCGTCCTGAACAACGGTTCCAGCCATTCCCTTCAGAGCCTCCAACACTTTGAGCTGCTTCTTAACGTCCTTGATCACACCAATGTCAGGGATGTCGACAACATCCACGACAACCTGGGCGCCATCGCGCTTCAGGGCAATCAGGGCCGTCACGCGTTCATACGTCTTGAACGACCGCATCGCAACGCCCTGTTGAGCCGTTCCCGCAGCATCATGCCCGAGGAGGACGTGCTCGATGGTCTTCGAATAGGATTCCTTCTCACTATAGGTCGCCGATTTTCCAAGAATCCAATGCGCCGCATTGACCGCATCTTCGGCAAGTTTGCTGCCCGCATAAACGGTCACGGCGGCAACCGCGATGCTCACGCCTACGACACCCCATCTTTTCCGCGTCATCATCCTCTTCTCTCCTTATTCAATGTCAGCCCTTCTCAATAGCTAACAGACTATCGAATCAACTCAAACAACGTCATGTAGCCCGAGTGGTGGGAGACACTCCGCCACGATTGAAACGGTGAGGCATCGAATGCCTCGCGCAAACGCCCCTCAATATTCTCGCGAATCTCTTCTTGCCTGAAAAGCCGATAGCCAGCCCATGCCGAACAGCTTCCCAGCAACGTGGTGGGCACATCAACATCCACCACAATGGCCTTGCTGCCGGGGATCAGCGTACGCCACATCTCAGACAGTGCCTTTGTCTTGAGATTAAACTCTACGTGATGAAAGAAGAACGTCGATACGGCGCGATCAAACGTACAGTCAGAATACGGGAGCGACTCCGCCAGCCCCGCGACAAAGCGGCAGGGCAACCCGGCGGGTGATTTGCTGCGGGCGATGTCGAGCATGCGCTCGGCTGCATCGACTCCCACAATTCCGCCCCCTGCCGATGCATCGAGACTCTGACCCAGCCTGCGCGTCAGGGAGCCGGTTCCGCAACCCACATCCAAAACCCGATGCGATGGGGAGAGATCCAAATGCTCAATAACGTGCCGCGCGCAGCGCTGCTCGAAACCGAACACCATGATGGGGGCGAGCCAGTCATAGAGCGGAGCCGCGTAGTCCAGCGTTCGTCCCGTCGTCCCCGCCGCCGTGTCGGACATGTTGTGAGCGATGATGCTAGGCATACTCCAGATCCTCGAGATCCAACACCTTGAACATGGCGGCGGCAATCGCCTCGGCTCCCGCCTTCTCAATGCCGAGACCGACGCGATCCAGCTTGGTCAGCCCCTCGCGCATGTAGAGTAGCCCGCGCTTTGCCGTAGGCAGGACCACTTCAGGCAGGCGGCGATAAAGTCGATCGCCAGACGCCGAGTTCACACAGTCGGCATAGGTTTCGGGAAAGTCGCGTGCCAGAAGTGAAAGCACATAGTTGTGCCGTTTCTCTCGCAGGTCCCGACCCACATCACGAACATCGTCGAGCAGCTGACAGCCCAACCCAAACTGCATCAACGCCTCCTTCAGAGCATGCAGGCGGTCCCGCGAAATACCGGACTCAATACGCTCCGGCCCCAGCAAAGGAATGTGAAATAGCATTCCCGTCTTGTAGCGGTGTATCGTGGAGAGGACATATTCCGGATCAGGCCGCTCGCTAATCCCAGCCTCCTCCGTTGCCTCCTGCGCGGCACTCGGGAGCAGAACCTGAAGCGAAGCATTGAGCAGCTCCTGCGATTCCGTATCCGAGATCACGCCGGCGGCCGCAGCATCGTTGAGGGTTGCACTCAAGATGCGGTCCGCCGTCATAACCGTCACGATCTCTCGCATCACGCGAGACTCACCCGGCATCTGAAGTGGGAGCACCACCTTTGACTCCGCATCCAGGAGGTTGTCGGCACTCGTCACCCAGGCCCGAAACAGATGATTCAACTTGCCGTAGAGGGCGCGACGCTCCTCTGGAATGTCCAACATGAAATAGACCGACATAAAGAGCACCGAAAACAGATTCCGGCGAAGCGAAAAGAACGCGGGCGGAATGGGGCCCATTGTCACTTCATACTCAGCAGGCGTGCCCACTGGATTTTGAAGGACCTCGCCCGCCATCGCATACACAGCGCGCATGCAGGCCTTGTGCTCGGCAAACGCACGCCTCAATTGCCGCCCGCGTCGCCATACCTCTGTGAGTGGTCTCATCCCATTTCGCCTTATTTGCCACCACCGTAGTATCATTTACGGCGCGACGCACGCCCAAAAGCGGAGTTAAAGAATCTCGAGGCGCTCAACCGGCGCAACGCCGCAAATCAACGGCGCGCGCCAGCGCGTACGCTGGATTCATCTGGTTGGGCTCGCCCTATGATGCCCACTTGAGACTCAGTTTGCGGTGGTTTTCCACGCAATCTCTCAGGTAGAGGTTGATGAGGTTCTGGTAGGGAATCCCCGATTCTTCAGCCAGTGACTTGAAGTAAGCTATGATGTCGGTTCCCATACGGATGGTGACCTGTTTCTTGAGGCGGGACGCATAGGGGTTCCGCCGCTTCTTCATTTTGGAGAGATCGTATTCCTTTTTCATGTTGCACCCCACGGGTAGTCGCGTTGTTCGTTCTTTGTGGCTTTGCGTGCCGAGATGATTCTGATGACATCTCCCCCCTCTCGGAGGCAGTGACAGACCATGAGTATACGCAGTTTGGCGCTTACGCCAAGCAGCAGGAAGCGATCTTCCAGCTGGCCACATTCGTCGTCATAAAACTCGACGGCCTGCTGATCGAAAAAGACGGATCGTGCCTCGTCGAAAGATACCCCATGCTTGCACTGGTTCTCGCGGTTCTTCCGCTCATCCCACTCAAATCTCAGACCATCCATAACTACACTGTAAATACAGAATGGCTGACCGTCAAGGGCTCATTGCTTTCTGAGGCTTTTGCGCTGCTATGCGGATTTCGAACCTGAGATTGAGCGATTACGATTAGGAACGGCATGAGGAGCAGGTTTGCGCTGTTACCCCTAATCGTAATCGTGCTCGTAGTCCTAATCAGGGGAGACTATTCCAGATCACCTGATGTGTTGTTACGTAACGTGTTCAAAATCTCAGCATTTCCACCGCTCAGGTTGGCCTATGCGCCTGAGAGAGACTTGGATCTCCGCCTTTGTTCTTTCGCAGCTGTACGGTTTTCCTTACAGTGCGGGCTGGATTTCAGCAACAACAGGGCACTTCCCATGGACATCACAGACATCATCTTCCGCGTCGGGCTCGGCCTCGTGATCGGATTCTGCATTGGATTGACCGGCGTGGGCGGCGGGGTGTTGGTGCTGCCAACGCTGACATTGCTGCTGAGGATGAACGCCGTCATGGCGGTGGGAACCGCCAGCTTGTACGCCTTTCTGACGAAGATCTCTGCGACGTTTCATCACGCCAAGCTAAAAACCATCGACTGGACGCTCTCTCTTCTGTTTCTGGCTGGGGCCATCCCGGTCAATCTGGTCGTGGCCCGCTGGATAGCCGGCCAAGGCGCCAACGAGGCATTCAGCAACGGGCTCAAGAAGTTTATCACGGGCATGGTCTTCTTCTGTGTCGTCATGATGGTCAGCAACCTGATCAGCAAGATTCGGGCGGACAAGCGCGGCACCGAGAAACGCCGGCTTTCGGACAAGATTGCAGGCAAACCCATCCTGCATCGTGCTCTGGCCGTCTCGATGGGATCCATCGTCGGTGCTCTTATCGGAGCCACCTCCATCGGCGGCGGAGTCTTGATCGTTCCGATGCTCATGATCCTCTTTGGCCTGGAGGCCCGCCAAACCGTTGGCAGCTCAATCTTTATTGCAGTCATGCTGACACTTGTGACCGCCCTAAGCTATTTGTCGGGTGAAGATTCCATGGATGCCATGACCGCAATCGTCATGGCTTGCGGCTCACTTGTGGGAGTCCCCATTGGAAGCAAGCTCTCCGTCAAGCTACCTGAGATGTTCCTGCGAGTCATCGTGATCGGCATCATCCTGGTCGCCGCCATCCTGATGCTGTTCAAGGGCGCAGCGCACTAGATAGTTGCGGAGCGCACCGAAATTGACAAGGCATGTCAACTGTCCTTATAATGCGCGCATGCTGCCGCAATGGGTCATCGAAACAAAACGGGACGGGAAGCAACTCGCAGAAGCAGACATCCGCGAATTCATTCGCGCATACGCGGCTGGCGAGATCCCCGACTACCAGATGGCCGCCCTCGCCATGGCCATCTTCTTTCAGGGCATGACCTTCGAGGAGGTCACGGTCCTTACCGACGCCATGATGCGCTCCGGTGATCTCATTGATACGCGCTCCCTCGAACAGCCTACGGCGGACAAACATTCTACGGGCGGCATTGGCGATAAAGTATCGCTCTTGCTGGCCCCACTGGTTGCCTCTTGCGGAGTGGCGGTCCCGATGCTCTCCGGGCGGGGGTTGGGCATTACCGGAGGCACACTCGACAAGCTGGAAGCGATCCCCGGCTACTGTACCGCCCTTTCACCCGATTCCTTTCTGGAAATTCTGGCCACATGCGGTTGTGCCATCACGGGACAGACCGCAGACCTGGCTCCTGCCGACAAGAAGCTCTATGCCCTGCGCGATGTCACCGGCACCGTTCCCTCCATTCCCCTGATTTCCGCCAGCATCATGTCGAAGAAGCTGGCGGAAGGCTCGGCCAACCTTGTGCTCGACGTGAAGTGGGGCAAAGGCGCCTTCATGAAGACACTCGAGGATGCACGCGAACTTGCCCGTACCATGGTCGCCATCGGGCACAAAATGGGCCGCGGCATGACCGCACTCCTCACCGATATGAACCAGCCGCTGGGGTGCACGGCAGGCAACAGTCTGGAGATCATCGAAACCGTGGAGGCCCTTCAGGGAAAAGGCCCGAAGGATCTGATGGAAGTCACCATGGCGCTTTCTGCCGAAATGCTCGTGCTGGCGGGCGTTGCCGAATCACTAGAGACCGCCCGCGTACAACTGCAGTCGAAGCTCGATTCCGGCGAAGCCTTTGAGCGACTGAAGGCGATGGTGACGCTACAAGGAGGAGACATCCGCACGCTGGATGAAACCAGCAAGCTCCCGCAGGCAGGCCTGGTGGAGCCTCTCGACGCCGAAGCGAACGGTGTTGTTGCAGAGGTCAACGCAGACCTGATTGGCCGAGCCGTGCTGCTTCTCGGGGGAGGCCGCACGCAAGTGACCGACACCATTGACCCCGCCGTCGGCATATCCGACCTGTGCAAGATCGGCGACACCGTTTTGCTGGGCCAGCCACTGCTGAACATCCACGCCAATGACCGGAGCAAGCTGGATGCAGCAAAGCAGATGGCCCAAGATGCCATAACCCTATCCGACTCATCAGGCACCGCTCCGGCCCTCATCGTAGAAACAATCCGCCCGGAGAATGTATGAGCAACATCGCTGACGCCCAACTCATCGACAAAGCAATTGCCGCCGCAACACACTCCCACAGCCCATACTCTCACTTTCGAGTTGGCGCCGCCCTGTTGGCACAAGATGGCCGCGTCTTTGTCGGCACGAATATTGAGAATGCTTCCTATGGTCTGACCATCTGCGCCGAGCGAAGCGCCTTTGGCTCTGCCATTACGGCTGGTGCGAGGGAGTTTGATGCCATTGCGATCGTCGCTTCCGGAGAGGAGCCCCCGCTGCCCTGCGGAGCCTGTCGCCAGGTGATGGCGGAGTTCTGCCAGGGCGACCTCACCGTCCTGCTGGCCAGTATCAGCATGCCAGAGCAAATCCAGACCTATCGCCTGGATGCGCTTCTACCTCATGCCTTTTCGCTATAAGAAAACGCCTAACAACACGGAAAATGGAGTATGACAACACGCAAATCGAAGAAGGCCCGCCCCGTACACAACAAGACATTCGTATTGGATACCAATGTCCTGCTTCACAATGCCGAGAGCATTGAGGCCTTCGGGGACAACAATGTTGTCATTCCCATGGCCGTCATTGAAGAGCTAGACAGCTTTAAATCGCACAATGACGAGCTCGGGAGAAATGCACGCCACGTGATTCGACGAATCGACGCCCTGCGCACAGAAGGCAACCTGCGCGATGGCGTTCCCATGCCCAATGGGGGAATGCTCCAGATTCGAAGCGCTGCACCACCATCTGCAGACGACAAGCTAACAAAAGACATTCCCGACAATCGCATTCTGCGGCTCGCGTACGAACTTCACAACGAAGACAAAGATATCATTTTCGTCAGCAAAGACATCAACGCTCGCCTCAAGGCGGACGCCTTGGGACTGCAGGCCGTCGACTTCGAGAAAGAGAAAATCAACTTCGATGATCTCTACTCCGGATACAGCGAAGTAGACGTACCACTGGCAACCATCAACGGTTTCTTCAAGGAGCGCATCTACAAACACTCCAAACTTGGCGGCTACCCCAATGAGTTCATTCGGATGAGCGAACGCACAAACCGGGCGCGCAAGAAGAAGACGGCCCTGGCTCGCGTTATTGAGCCAGGGACGTTGACCCATCTCAGCACCGAGCTGGAGGAAGTCTGGAATGTGCGTGCGCGCAATCGCGAACAGCGCATGGCACTCGAACTGCTCATGGATCCCAACGTTCAGATCGTGACGCTCGTGGGCCAGGCCGGAACCGGAAAAACGCTTTTGGCACTGGCGGCCGCCCTACACTGCACACTGAAACACCATCGGTACGATCGCATTCTCGTGTCGCGGCCAATTATTCCCATGGGCAAAGACATCGGTTATCTGCCGGGGCCGAAAGAAGAGAAACTCATTCACTGGATGCAACCCATCTTCGACAATCTAACCTATCTCATGCACGACGCCGTGACACCTTCGGTTGGCAAGAAGAAGGGAAAGGTCACGGCTCGTGATCGCATCGATGCGCTTTTCGACAATAGCACGGTTGTACTCGAAGCTCTTACCTACATTCGGGGACGCTCCATTCCCGGCCAATATGTCATTGTGGATGAAGCGCAGAACCTCACGCCGCACGAAGTGAAGACCATTGTGAGCCGCGCTGGGGAGAACACCAAGATGGTGCTCACCGGGGACCCCTACCAAATCGACAACCCCTACCTTGACGCATCGAGCAATGGACTCACTTACGCCACTGAACGACTCAAGGCGCAGACCATCCACGGACACATGACACTCAAAACCAGCGAGCGCAGCGCTCTAGCCGCCATCGCCGCCGAGTACCTCTAGGGGCAAAAGTAAACGAAGAGCAGGACCCTCGTTGTGTTCCTATTGAACTGTTTTGTCCTCCCGTCCATGAGGAGCGCCCAAGATGTCTCTACTCCGCTCGACATGGCAGTAAACCTTAGGAAAGTGTCATCCTGAGCGAAGCCGAAGGATCTCATGCGACATGCAGAGCGAAAGGCTGGCGCAAGTCCTGGTCCTTTTTCAAGGTTGACGCGCCAAAGGTCGCTCCGTAGTCTCCTCATTTCCCCTCCGCAAACCGGAAGCGTGCAAGATGCCGGGGGGGGGACGACAAGAAGAGCAACATGGTGGATGCACCTGGGAGCAGAGACATGGCCGAATCCGATAAGCGTGAAGACTGGGTCGCCTACAGACCTGACATTAAAGTTCTCGATTGTACCGTTCGTGATGGCGGGCTCATCAACAACCACCAGTTTGACGATGCATTCGTCAAAGCGGTCTACGACGCCAACGTCGCAGCCGGTATTGACTACATGGAGTTCGGGTACAAAGGCGCCAAGGAAATCTACCCCCCCTCAAAGCATGGCCCTTGGAAGCACTGTGATGAAGAGACGCTACGGCGCATTGTCGGCGACAATGATACCTCGCTGAAGATTGCCGTGATGGCCGATGCGGAGCGCACGAACTACAAGACAGACATTCTGCCACGCAGCGAGAGCGTCATCGACCTGGTTCGCGTCGCCTGCTATATCCACCAGATCCCGCTGGCAATCGACATGGTCAAGGATGCTGTCGACAAGGGATACGAGGCGATGCTCCAGCTCATGGCTGTATCTACCGTCCAGGAAAGCGACTTGGATGCTGCCCTCGCCATTGCGGCAGAATCAGATGCCGGTGGTGTCTACATCGTCGACAGCTTCGGTTCTCTCTACTCCGAGCAAATCCGCGCGCTAACCAAGAAGTATGTCAGCGCCATGGACGGAACGGGCAAGGAAATTGGAATCCACGCGCACAACAATCAGCAGCTCGCATTCGCAAACACGATTGAGTCGATCATCTGCGGCACGAGCCGGGTAGATGCCACGATGGCGGGAATTGGCCGCGGCGCAGGGAACTGCCCCATGGAGCTGATCCTCGGCTTCCTGCACAACCCGAAATTCCACATGCGTCCCATTTTGGAGTGCACGCAGGAGATCTTCCATCCGTTGTCCAAGACAATGGACTGGGGATACAGCATTCCCTACGCCATCACAGGGCAGCTCAACCAGCACCCGCGCACAGCCATTGAAGCGCGTGCCGGAGATGCCCCGGACGACTACGTCGCCTTCTACGACCTCTCGGTCGAAGAGATGTCGTAAGTCCGTAGCGCTTCCCGCTTTGCGTACGGACGCTGGACTGATCTGCGGGGCGGGGGCGCCCCGCCTCCATGTCAGCAACCACGCCCATTCCGCAGTAATGGAGCCGGGGCGCCCTCGCCCCGGTCGCTTCACCCCAGCGCCTGATTGTCGCTCTCATCCTTTGTCGTGTACCCTGAGTCCTGGCGCTCTTGGTTGACGCGATGTTTGCGGCAGTATAGGTCGTGGACGTCTTCGGCCGACATGTCGAGGACCTGGGCAAGTGAAATCAGGAAGTGGAATAGGTCTATGACTTCAACCCGCGCGTTCTGCTTGTCGAGGGTCTGATACTTGGCCCACCATTTCCACGGCACACTATCGGTCAGCTCGGCAAGTTCCTGCGACATTGCGCGGCAGTAGTTGAGGATCCACTCGGTCTTCTGCTCTTCCGGAAGCGCTGTGGTATCCACGCCAATACGCTGATTTAACTCAGCCTGCAATCCAAACATGTCTTTCAACAGTTCTGTGTCTTTCATCCCGCCTATCCCTCTCCAAGCTTTCAGCTTTCCTAATTTCAGCTTTTCCCCGTCCCCTAGCCCCCGCGAACACTCACCTCGTCAGCGCATCCGGCAACCAATGCCGCAACAGCCTCCAATCGCCCGGCAGATGTTCGTGCCATCTGCCGATACCGCGCCTCCGGGAGATTCTCGGACGGAACGAACGGCTGCACGATATAGCGGCGGGCCCCTGAAATGAGTTCAGAAATCTCACGCATCTGCGCATCATCGTGGAACGGTTCAAGAACCGTCGTCCGGAACTCATGGTCTTTCCCGGAATCCTTGATCATACCAATCGAGCGCCTCAGACAATCCATATCATCATATCCCGTCAGCGCAGGATAGCCGGAAACTCCCGCTTTCACATCCATGGCGACATAGTCAACCAGCGGTAGACAGTCCAATAGCATCTCTGGGTTGGAGCCGTTGGTGTCCAGCTTGATCGACCACCCGAAGCGCTTCAGGAAACGAATCAGTTCAGGAAGAGCTTCCGACAGCGTCGGTTCGCCGCCGGTGATAACCGCACCATCTACCCAATCGGCAACGAACTTCTGACACCCCTTCTGCAACTTGCTCCATGACATCCCCGGGCGCGCGGTTCCCATCAGTGGCGCATTGTGACAGAAGCCGCATTTAAAGTTGCAGCCCGTGGTAAAGAAGACCGCCGAGAGATGCCCGGCGTAGTCCACCATCGAGGGATTCTGGAGATAGGCATAGACAGGAGACAGCTCGTCAAGATTCATACCAGCGGGCCTTCACGCACACGCCGACCCGCAGGTCGGAACACTCTCCATTTCAGCTTTCAGCTTTCCACATTTCAGCTTTTGCCCTTACCCCACGGCCTCTTGGAAGCACTTCTTGATCATCTTTGGAGAGATGACGCCGCGACCAACATCCGTGTAGTCAGTCTGCACGCCCAGATACTGGTAGAGCTTCGATTTCTTGAACACGGGATCTGCCGCGCCAGGGGTCGGATTGGCAACGGGCTCATACTCACCGGTCTCGTCATTTTGCTGCATGATCATCATGGCGGGAATTCGCTGAGGATTGATGCACTCGGCCTCGGCAAAGGCGACCATACCCGATTCGGTCTCAACATCATTGTAGTGTTTCTCGAAGGCTTCCCACTCATCCTTGACCAGCATCTTGTCCAAACGCTGATTCAAGACCGTGCACTTCTCACAGCCCTTCTTTCCGAAAACATGAACACGGTACTTGGCAGACATGGCGATCTCCTTATCTGAACTCACTTTGTCACCTCTGCAGCTGTTGTAATTGCGGAAGTCCCGGTGGCCTCACCCTCTGCGGTTTCGACACGATAGCGGCCGCGTTGCCTCGCCACCAGTTCCCCGTAGCGTTTCGACTTGTTCCAGTTCTGGATCTTGCTGAAGTAGCCGACGACGCGCGTTTCGCCCCAGACCTTCTCTGAACCACACCGCGTGCAGTTCTCAAGCAGGCCGCGCATCGAATGGTTGCAGCTATCACAGTAAGTGAACTCTGGCGATATCGTCACCTGCGCTGACTGCGTCCGGAAGAATACCGACTTCATCAGCTTGGCAATGGACTCAGCCGATGGCTGCTCCTCGCCGACAAAAGCATGCGTAATGGCGCCAGACTCGATCATGCTGTGGAACTTGGATTGCTCCCGAATTCGTTCCACGAGCGAAACAGGAGCATCTGCGGAAAGATGAATCGAGTTGGTGTAATAGATCGTATCCTGATCCTCGCCCTTGACGACATCGGTCGCCTCACGGTTGTAGTAGATCAGGTCGGTCTTGGCCAGCCGCCGTGCCGCACTCTCCGCCGGAGACTCTTCAAGCGTGAACTTGAGGTTATGCTTACGGGAGAGCTTCTTGGTCTTGGTGTACATGTGCGCCACGATCTTCAGCCCCAGCTTCATGGCCTCCTTGCTCTCGTGCAGCTCATGGCCAATCAGGAAGTTGACCGCATCATTCACACCAATTAGGCCGAGAATGTAGGTGCAGGTCTCCAGATCAACATAGGGCTTTCCATCACAGGACTCCTTGCCAATCTGCCACAGGGGATGCCCCGGTCCTGAGATCATCTCGGCCGTCTTGGCCTTCTTCTGCAAATGCGCCTCGACCGCAATCTCCATCGTGCGGTCCAACTCACTGTAGAAGTTCTCCAACAGACTCCCGGATCGCATCCGCGAGGCCCGGTAAGCCGCTTGCGGGATGTTGATCGTGACATTCTGGAAGCCGCAGAAGCGCATGCTCTCCGGATGGCGAAGCATCCGGTTGTCGCTGATCGTGGTGCGCAGACGGCAACACGCCGACAGCGTCACTTCATCCCGGTCAAAGATGAAATACGTCGATCCGTTTCGACTCGCCAGGCGGCACGCGTCCATGAAGATCTCGTACTGTGCGGGGTCTTCAAAAGTCTCTTCGCTGACGTGGAAGTCGCACTTGGGAAACTCGAAGATGCGACCATTCCGATCGCCTTCGCCAAACACTTCTAGCAACGCTCTGCAAAACTTGCGCGTTTCCTCCAGGTAGTCGCCATAGGTGACGATTTCCTCACCCAGGTCCTCAAGCCGCTTTGCGACGGCAGCGTCATAGACAATGCCTGCGTCGGCATCGGCAAGTTCACGCAGGACGAGGCGGCGCTGAGAGCCCTCGGGGGCGGTATAGTAGAGGTCCATGAGTGCATAGCCACTGCTATCCTTCGCTGTGCGCAGCTCCTCTTCGAGCTCGACCTTGCTGCCATCCTTCAGACGCAGCATGTACTTGCCGCCCGGTCCAATCGCGGGAACACTGGCCATGTAGCTCGGAACCCCTGTGTGGATGTTGAAATCCAGGAACAGCGTCTGCCCACCACGCGAAAAGGCATTCTGAGCGCCGTTAAAGATCAACTCCTGAGCAATCTGCTTGTACTCCGCCTCACACATGCCCTCCAGGAAAGGCGCGTACAGAATATTGATGTAGGCGATACCGAGCGCGCCTGCATAGTTGGACTGCATGGAAGCCAAATAGGTATTGAGATGCCCCGTCAGCACCGAGGCCGACCGGGCGGGCTTGGACTCCGTGTTGAGGTTCACCAGTTCAGTCAGACCATACTTCTTCACGTACTCAATCGAGTGCGAAGAGCAGTAGACACGGTGGGGATAACCCAAATCGTGAAGATGGACCGCGCCCGTATCATGTGCGCGCTTAACCTCAGTGGAGAAAATGGCGTCCAACGCCCACTGCTTCAGCACCAACTCCGCAATGCCCAGGTTCACAGCCTCTGCATTGTTGTTCACGATGTTGCTGTTCTCGGTCGACTTCGCAAACATCAGCGTCTCAACAAAATCCACGGGCACGCCGTAAATCGAAAGATCGCGCAGTTGCTCTTTGTGGCCCCGCTCGGCCAGCTCGTTGTTCACGAGCTCACGAATCAAGGTCGTGTTGACGGTCTTGATATCACTCTCAATGATCCAGTTCTCGACCGCCTTGGCAACGCTGATGGCGACCTCCGGGGAGAGATCTGTCTTGTCCATGATCTGGCCGACAATGCGACGACGATTCCAGGGAAGCGTTAGATTGCTCGTGGCGGACTCGACGAGCAGCAGGCTGGCATCGGTAACATCCACCCCGCTATCAACACCTTCGCCACGTACGCGAATATTGCGACGAGCCAATTCGCGCTTCTTGCGATAGCGCTTGTAGGCGGCCACCAGCATGGTCTCGCCGCACTCGGCAAGAAGGATTTCAACGAGGTCCTGTACATCTTCAATGTCCGGAACCCGAAGTCCGTTTTCATCTTCATAAACATAATACTCACTGGCCGGGGTGTTGAGCTGGTCCACCACACGCTGCGCGATCATCGGGGCCGTTTTGCGGTTGGGTTCATGCCCCAGGTTTCGTGCTACGGCCTCAACCGCTCGGGCGATGGCCTTTTCGATCTTGTCCTGGCGGAACGGAACCACCAGATCGGATCGTTTGCGGAATCCGTCGAATATGGATTCGGTTGCGTCTTGGGTCGGCACTGTGGACATCAGCGCATGCCTCCTTTTTCCCCCTTGCGGGGACGGTTTAATGAAGTTTTTTCCAGAACCCGGGAGCCTGAGCCTCCGGATTGAAAAGATATCGCGGTTGAGGGGGATGCCTGCGGCTGATCTACCAGCTCTATCCGGCTAATTACCAACGCCTTACAACAGAAAGGCGCAGTTCCGTTCCCGAGACAATCCCTGTGGAAATCGACCCCCCAACACCGGAAATAAGATCTACCGCTTTGCTCCACCCAAGTCAAAGAAAATGTCACATATATTGTGGTCTGTTTTCTTAACACCCCTACATATAGAGGTTTATGTGGATTAGAGCGTTGCGAGATCCGTACGAACTCCGGGGCGAGGGCGCCCCAG
>JABGOW010000506.1 GCA_018645275.1 Verrucomicrobiota bacterium | reverse complement strand
ACGGGCAGCCGTTGACCTATGTGGCAAAGAAGAAGGCTCTCATCGATGGCTGGCGTGCTCTGTGGGGCGAAGGATTCCCATTCTACTATGTGCAAATTGCGCCCTATGACTACACCGGCGACGACGATGGCGTCCTCCCGTATTTCTGGGAAGCGCAGTCCGCGATCCTGGGTGAGGTCACCAATGCCGGTATGGCGGTGATCACGGATGCGGTGCACGACTCAAATGGCGACACGGACCTCACCGAGCTTCATCCCAGGAATAAGCAAGTGCCTGGAGAGCGCCTGGCGCTACTGGCGCTCGATAACACCTACGACGAGGACATTGTCAGTACTGGGCCGGTTTTTCAATCATTGGCAGTTGTCGGCAGTACGCTGGAGGTCACGTTTGATTCCGCCGTTGGTCTGACGACTAGTGACAGCTTGGCTCCTGATTGGTTCGAGCTTGAAGTGAGCGAAGGCGTCTACACATCGGCTACTGCCGTATTGAGTGGTAACAAGGTGATTCTCAGTTCGCCGTCCGTGAGTGTGCCGACGACCATGCGTTTTGCCTGGGATGAACTTGCCCAGCCGAACCTGAGGAATGCCGCAGGCCTGGTGGCCTCGTCTTTCCGAGAGGAGACCACGGCACCTACAGGGACGATCTTTCGCTTTCAATAGGCTGAATTCGAACGTCCAATATCGAACGAAGAGATTTCTAGACTTCGATGTTCAGCGTTGAATGTTCGATGTTGGACGTTCATTCTCAAGTCCCTCCCCTTGTGTAGTTCGAGTCAACTTGCAGGCTGACCTTCCTCTTTGCATTTCCGCCTCTTGATTCGATTCTTCGTAGGACGGGCATCTTGCCCGTCCGTGGAATACGGCCTGCCGACGGACAAGATGTCCGTCCTACGTCTGGCTTTACCTTTGTATGATTTAGCGGAGGTGCGACGCCGCAGGCCTCGCCAACCCTAAACTCGTATAACCCTCCGTCTCCCAAGATGATGTCTCTTAGACCTAGATGATGCATGTCTGTGATCCTCTTGGCGTTCCTTGTCTGCCACAATAGTCTTCTGTTGATGCTGTCTGTATTGGCTGTCTGCCAGATGAGAGGGAAGCGTAGAATGATGATGAAAACGAAGATGTTATTGGCCGCGACGTTGTTGGTGTCGCTCGCAGCGCAGGGGGATACAATCGTCAAGTGGGGTGAGTCTGGTGGTGACGACACGATTGTGACCGCGAATGCCAATGGCAGTTATGGCACGACCTACACTGGCACCTATGTCAGTCCGGCTGATGGAGCCAGTGGGTATGACACGAATGCGCTTGGGCAAACCCGCAACTATTACGGGGCGATGGACCCAGACGGCAGCCCTTTTGGTCCTAATGAAAATGGCGGTGCCGATGGTACAGATGCTATTCAGATGGTGAAGAACTTCGGCGGTGCTGGCGGCACTGTGGAGAGCATGATTGCCTGGGAATCACCTGATTTCCTGACCACCGACAGGAAGTTGGAGTCATTTGCCATGGAGTTCTCAACCCGCGGTGGGACGAGCAAGGCTCGTTACCTTATTGAGACCTCGGCTGGCTGGTATCAGAGTGACCAGGAGCTTACGGACGATGACTACACAACAATCAGTAATACTGCTGGGGATTTGACGTGGAGTTCGTTCGGTCTGTTTGGCGTCACCGGGGGAGGGGCGACTCCCGCTAATCCCGATAGCATCGTGTCCGTTGGCGCCTACTTCACATCCACGCTAGCTTCAGGCAACTGGACCGGCGCGAAGCTGCAGTATTTCGAAGTCACCGCGACTGCGCTATCCATCGTTCAAAGCAATACCACGTATGTGACCGTTGCGGGCGCCGCTGCCGTTACCAGCTCCAATGACCTTGCTAATGTTGGGCAGGCTACGTTCGCCAGTTCGACCGTCACGGCGAACCAAGGGGGCGACGGGGCTGCAGATAACGGCTTCAATGACGGTATTGCCTCCAATGAATTTGCCAACATAACCTGGTTTCTGGATGGCAATGGCCACTTCCCGTCCATCGTCACCCTGAACCTGGACGTAACGACAAACACCGCTGGTTACGGTATCTCCGAAATCAATTCGATTGCCGGATGGAACGCAGGAGAGCAAGCAGACCAGGTCATGACGGTTGAGTACAGTGTTGCGGGTGCTGCCGGGTTTAGGAGTCTGGGAACGTTCACAAACAGCACTGCAAGCACAGGAGAATACAGCCGCATAAATCTCACCGTAGACCCAGCGGGTTATCTGGCAAGGGGGGTTGACGCCTTGAGATTTACCTATGCAAAGCCTGCAGCTACAGACCGCCTTGTTCTCCAGGAGATTGATGTTATTGGAGTCGCTGAAACCGTTCCGGTCCCGACGCTTGAACTGGAACTGTCATCCATGTTTTCCGATGACATGATATTGCAGCGGGAAAAAGTTGTGCCGGTTTGGGGAACCAGTACTCCGGGAGCCGACGTCACGGTAGCGTTTGCCGGGCAGACGAATACGACCACCGTGGCATCGAACGGGACCTGGCGGGTCGACCTCGATCCCATGGCTGCATCCGCAAGCGCACGGACGTTGACGGTCACAGCAGAGCTGGAGGGGTTTGAAACGAAGGAGGTCAGCTTCACCAACGTCCTCGTGGGCGAAGTATGGCTCTGCTCCGGTCAGTCCAATATGGCGCTGACGATTGCGCAAACACTTCACAAAGCAGCTGTTGAGGCGGCTCCGGACAATCCTACGCTTCGCCTGTTCAAAGTC
>JABGOW010000529.1 GCA_018645275.1 Verrucomicrobiota bacterium | reverse complement strand
TATCGGCTCGAACCTATCCTTGATCGAGCCAACACGCCCAAAGAACGCCGCACAGCGGCGTACGCGAGCCTCCAAAGAACGTGCCCATCCACAACCGCAGGAGATTCCGTCAAATTCATCTCGTCCCGGCGGCTTTGCCGCACGCAACTCAACCCAACCCGATTCAGCTTCTCCCTGTCCCCCAATGAGAAAATCCAGTTCATCGTCGCTCGAATCGCGCCGTCAGAGCGATTCGAAAAATCCAGAAACGTCCGTAAAAAAGTCGTCGTCAAGGTGGGCAAACAGACCGGTTCCGGTCCTTCAAGTCGAGTTCCCAGAACCGTGGTCAATCATCGCGCGCGCCGTTTCCGCTGACGCGGAAACGGGCAATTTTCGGAAAAATCCTAAATGGTCGGGGTGCGGGGATTTGAACCCCGGACCTCTTCGTCCCGAACGAAGCGCGCTACCAGGCTGCGCTACACCCCGACATGTCCTTCTATAATCTATCCGTCGCGCCGAGACTCAACCCCGGACCTTCCCGACGTACGTCGGGACGCGCTACCAGGCTGCGCTACACCCCGACTGATAAGGAGGAGGCACTATATCGCAGTGATCTAGAAAATCAAGTGAATGGTTTTCGAAAGCAACCAAGGCGTAACACAGCCATGAGGCACCAACTCCCACTACAACGGCAAGAAAGGGCGGGAAGATTTCCCGTCCTACAGTTGATATGAGAACCCTTGAATGGCGAGCCCAGTCTCACACCAGACATATATCAAAAACCCAAGCTATTTTATCAGACCTGCCATTGGCGATGCGCGGGCAATACGTTATATTGGTCTCTGAGTGCCTCAGCTTTGGCAGAAACTAGAACCGAACAAGGAACACATCATGAACAGAGCGCTATTATCTTTCGTTACCGCATGCTCGATATTGGGTATCGGAACGAGTCTGCAGGGAGCGGAGAAGCCCGCCTCGGCGGCCAAACCGAATATTATCGTCTTCCTGGTGGATGACATGGGACTGATGGATACATCGGTTCCGTTTGTTGTCGATGCCAAAGGGCAGCCGGTCAGGTATCCGCTGAATGACTACTACCGCACGCCGAGCATGGAGAAGCTGGCTGAAGCGGGAACGCGTTTTACGAGTTTCTATGCGCACTCGGTCTGCTCGCCTACGCGCACCTCTATCATGACAGGACAGAACTCGGCCCGTACACGCGTTACCAACTGGATCAGTTCCGAGGGCAACAACCGGACCCCATATGGCCCGGAACAGTGGAACTGGGAAGGTCCAGATGAAGATACGGTCGTACTCCCGCGCCTTCTTCAACAGGCGGGTTACCGGACGATCCATGCAGGCAAGGCCCACTTTGGGCCGGCGGACGCCTATGCAGAGGATCCGGTCAATTTGGGGTTTGATGTCAACATTGCAGGAAACTCCTACGGGCAGCCGGGCAGCTACTATGGCGAAGACGGATATGGTCACATAAAGGGAAACAAACGCAGAGCGGTTCCCGGCCTTGGGGCGTATCACGGCACAGAAACCTACCTCTCCGAGGCATTGACCCTGGAAGCCAACAAGGAGATTGAGAAGTCGGTCAACGAGAATAGACCGTTCTTCCTCCATATGGCGCACTATGCCGTTCATGCCCCGTTCCACATGGATCCGCGATTCTTAAGAAACTACGAGAAGTCTGGTAAGAGCGGACAAGCAAAGGCCTTTGCCTCCATGATTGAAGGAACGGACAAGTCGCTCGCCGATATTGTAGCGAAGACGCGATCCCTGGGGGTGGCCAACAACACTCTGGTGATTTTCCTGGGCGACAACGGGTCGGACGCGCCACTGGGTGCAACTCATGGTTACTCGAGCTCGGCACCGCTGCGAGGGAAGAAGGGCACCCACTATGAGGGCGGCATGAGAGTTCCGTTTATTGTCGCATGGGCGGAGGCGGACAGCGGCAATGAATGGCAGTGCAAACTCCCGATCACAGGAGGCACGGTACAGACCCAACCGGGCACAATCCTGGATGTTCTGCCCACGATATGCAACCTGGTCGGGATCGAACTGCCGGACGGCATGGAGATCGATGGGTATGACCTCAGCCAACAGCTTATCGGCAAAAGGAACGACAGTCGCAAAGAGGACTTTCTGAATCACTTTCCGCACAAGCACCGCAGCAGCTACTTCACGAGCTATGTGAATGGTGACTGGAAGGTGATCTATCACTATCCCGTGCCAACGCCGAAGCAGGCGAAGGCGGGCAAGCCAACAGGAAGTGGATACGAGCTGTACAACCTGAAGGATGATCCCTTTGAGAAGACCAACCTGGCAGATAGCCATCCAGAAGAACTGAAGGCGATGATGGGTGCCCTGATCGAGGATCTTGAAGCCAAGAATGCGCTTTATCCTGAGGTGGATAAAGAGGTGCTCGTTCCACAACTGCCGGATGCACGGCGCAAGAGCGTCGGGACGCAGCCACCCTCGGCAAAGCCGGCGTAAGGGAATGCCGTGGGCGAAGTGAAGACACACCCCTACATCAAGACGGTCAGGGCGTCGAGCAACCAGGAAGGCAACCTGCCTGCTTATGCTGTTGATGCCGACAAAAAAGAGACAACAGACATATGAGAATCATGCAGTGCTGGGATGACGGTGATGTTGATGACATCCGTCTGGTTGAGATACTAAAGAAACACGGTGCCAAGGCGACGTTCAATATTTGTCCGGGAGCGAATGGCGAATCTGAACGGATCAAGGCTCATGATTTCGGCGGCAAGTATGATGTCTACCG
>JABGOW010000195.1 GCA_018645275.1 Verrucomicrobiota bacterium | reverse complement strand
ACTCGTCCCAAGGATAGAAGAACGTATGGCGAGGCGAGAATCCGTCCGAATCACGGAATGCCCCCAGCGCACAACGGTAGCGCTCGCACCAATCTGCGACCAGGGCCTGAGCTGATGCGGTACTAATACCCCCTGTGATCTGACCGTCTGGAAGAATCGTACGATTGAAGGGCTCGAAATGATCCGCGATGCACACGAGGAGGTGGCGCGGTCCCCCAACTCCCCGCGGCCGACGCATAACCGACCCCAAGTACCCTATGAACCATCTGTCCAGCGCGCGTAGCATGGTTCGCACCGTATCAAACCCGCCTTGCACGAGCAATCTTCAACCCTGAACCCGAATTGACCTTTCTCGGCTTTTGTGGCTATCTACCTCCCATGATTCAAGCCCTCAACATAATCCTGCTGCTCCTGGGAGCGCTCTTTGTCTACGCGTGGTTCGGCTATCCCGCTGTTCTAGGGCTGCTGGCAAAACGAGCCGAACGGAGGAACGCACCAGCAGCGCCCTCAGCCGTGGAGAGCTGCCCACGGACGAAGGACAGCCCCCTCCCCCATGTCTACATCATCTTGGCGGCATTCAACGAAGAGAGCGTCATTGCGGAGCGCATCCGCAATCTCCAGCGTGTTGACTACCCATCTGAGCGCTTGAGCGTCCTTGTTGGAGCAGATGGATGCACGGATGGAACCGCCGAGGCAGCCCGTACAGCAGCCCATGGAGACAGCCGCATACAGATTCTGGAGTTCCCGAACAACCGCGGCAAAGTAGCCGTCCTGCAAGACTTGGTTGCCCGCTCGCGACGGCAGCCGACATCGCCAGACTCAGCCGCACCCCTCCTCATCTTCAGCGACGCAAACACCATGTTTGCAGAAGATGCGGTTCTCAAACTGGCGGCCCCCTTCAACGATCCGCAGATCGGCGGCGTCTGCGGAAGGCTCATTTTCACCCATGCATCAGCGACAGAGGCTGTGAATGGCGAGGCAATAGTGGAAAACCCCGCAGAAGAGGGCCTCTACTGGCATCTCGAGACGAAGCTCAAGACGTGGGAGTCCGCCCTTGATTCCTGCCTGGGGGCCAACGGCGCCATCTATGCCATACGCCCAGAGCTCTTCTGGGAAGCCATCCCCGCAAACACCATCGTTGATGACTTCGTCATCGGCATGAAGGTCAGAGAGCAGGGGTCCCGCATGGTGTACGATCCGGCCGCCGTCGCAACCGAGCAACTCCCGGAACTCAGCGATGAGAGGGAGCGACGTATCAGGATCGGTTCCGGAGACTACCAGGCCCTCGGCTTCTGCAAAGCCTGCCTCTCCCCGCGCTTCGGATGGTTCGCATGGGCGTTCTGGTCGCACAAAGCACTCCGCTGGTTCATGCCGCACCTCGCCATCGTTGTGGCGGGAATCTGCTACCCGATGGCCGTCATCGCCTACGCCACAGGAGCCGGGATCATCGACATCTTGCCTGCGGCTGCGGGGGCAATACTGCTGACTTCGCTCTTCGCCGCAGGACGTGCAGGAAGACACCTCAGCAGCAGGGGCTACGGTGGACGCGTTGTCCGCCTATGTGGGGCCTGTGACCACTTCGTGACGATGCACGTTGCGCTCTTCCTCGGGTTCATTCGTTTCTGTACCGGGAACATGACCGGGACCTGGAAACGAACTCCACGCACACGGCGCTCAGGCAACCCCGTCTAGGCGACCACCCCTTTCCTTATAAGGCGTCAGGGATTCCCTGATGGAAGAAACAGCAGTTCCCTGAATTGACAAATATCCCTTTTGGGGCCACCATGAGACGGGGAGATGTACGAAGGACACCCGCCGTGGTGTTCGCCCGTCAGTTTCGGGAAGTCCCCATGAAGGTTCGAGTTCTTCGAGGGCGCACATGACCATAAAATTCGGGCGGACAACCAGGGCACAGCTGACACTGATGCAGATGGCTACGTGCCTAGTCGCTCTTGTGACAACGGGGCTTGCATTTGGTGTGTTGTCTTACTACAGCAATCGCCGCAACGCCCTGCAAGACCTCACAGGACTTGCCGAAGCCATTTCACACAACAGCGAAGCCGCGCTGACGTTCGGTATTGAGGAAGATGCACAACGCATCCTCCATATGCTACACACGCGCAGTTCGGTGAGTTCGGCCTATCTCTATGATGCAGAAGGCGCAGTCTTCGCGGCCTACATACCAGAAGGCAGTACCCCCTCAGCCTACGTGCCGCCCATGGCGACCGCCGGGCACAGCTTCGAGAAGCACTGTCTGCGGGTCTACTACCCAGTCGCGGTGCAACAGCAGGCACTTGGCATGGTCTGCATTGAAGACAGCCTACAGGGCGTGCGCGATGCTACACGACGAAGCGCACTCACCTTGGTTATTGTGCTCCTCGGGGCTCTCCTGCTAGCCCTTCTGGCTGCAACACGCCTGCAATCGCTGATCTCCACTCCCGTTCTTGCGTTGGCCCGCACCGCGCGCCGGGTGTCGACCGATTCAGACTACTCTCGCCGGGCGGACTCGGGAGGTAGCGACGAGATTCAGTCTCTCAATGCCGCATTTAATGAGATGCTGGGGGTTATCCAGCAGCGGGACCGCGATCTTAGCAATGAGATCGCCGTACGGTGCAAGGCAGAAGACGAGCTACGCCGCCACAGAGATCACCTTGAATCCATCGTGGCCGCGCGCACAGTAGAACTCGAGCGAGCAAATGAGGATCTACGCAAAGAGGTGGGTGAACACGAGCGGGCGGAACGCCTGCTACGCCGGACGCTCTCAGATCTTGAAACCACAAATAGCGAGCTGGAGCGTTTTGCTCAAGTAGCCGCTCACGACCTGCAGGAGCCACTTCGAAAAATGCTCGCCTTCAGTGATCGCCTCTGCTCCACCGATGAGAGTGCTCTTGATGACCAAGCGAGGGACTATCTCACCCGCATTATGCAGTCGGCAAGACAGATGCAGTTCCTGATCAATGACCTTCTCGATTTCTCCCGCCTGGCTAGACGCAAGCCGGTACTGCGCAGTGTCAACCTTGCGCGCGTGGCCGAAAACGTACTCAAGGAGCTTGAACAGGAGATCAAAGCTGAGGCGGCGACGATCTCAATCGGGACGCTTCCAACCATCGAAGCAGAACAGCCCCAAATGCGACAGATGCTGCGGCATCTTATCTCAAACGCCATTAAGTTTAGGCGGGCGGAGATCCCTCCCCATGTCGACATCCAGGCCCAGGAGAACGATGACGACACCGTGACCCTTTCCGTCAAGGACAACGGAATGGGCTTCGAGCAGAAGTACGAAGCTCGCATTTTTGAGATCTTCCAGCGCTTACACGCGCGTCATGTCTACGAGGGGACAGGCATCGGGCTTGCCATATGCAAGCGCATTGTTGATGTCCACGGAGGGCGTATTTCAGTCCAGTCAACCCCGGAGGAAGGGGCCACGTTCACCATAACGCTCCCCCGAACACACAAATTTGATAGAGAACTATGATTGCAGATACGATTAACGTGCTGCTCGTCGAAGATGATGACGATGACATCGTCATCACACGCCATCTTCTTTCCCAGGCGGGTACGCAGAACTTTCAGGTCGACACCGCGGAGAGCCTGCAGAGCGCCTTCGGCCAAATTACGCAGAAGCCACCACACGTCATACTGCTCGACCTCTCGCTACCGGACTCACAGGGCTGGCAAACGCTCATCAGCACACTCTCCCATGCACCCGAGATTCCGGTCATTCTTCTGACGGGCCTGGCCGATGAGAGTATGGGCATTAAGTCGGTTCAAGTGGGGGCTCAGGACTATCTCTTCAAAGGGCACATTGACCGCGATCGGCTCGCCCGCGCAATCCACTATGCCATCGAACGCAAACGGTCTGAACTCGCGCTCAAGCGATACCGCGATCATCTTGAAGAAATGGTCAATGAGAGGACTGCTGAACTCCGGCAAACCAATGCGCAGCTCACGGTGGAGATGAAGCAGCGCAAACTGGCTGAGAAGCACACGGAGGATGCAAAGAACTACCTCGAAAGTGTCATCCGAACATCACGGGATGGCATCATGGTCGTCGACGACCAAGGGGCCTTCGAGTTCGGAAATGAGGCATTCGTCACCACCCTGGGATGGCCGCGCGAAGAGCTCATCGGGGAGTCCTTCCTCAAAGTCGTGCCGGAAGACCAGCACACATTCATCCTGGAACGCTGGGATGAAGTTCAGCGGGATGATGGAACCCCCTATGAGGTGGATATCTTAACCAAAGAGGGAGAGCGACGGGCACTCGCAGTCAGCCACCAGCGCATGATACTGGGGGGCGAAAGCAAATACTGTGTAGTCTTCAGCGATATCACAGAGCGGAAGCGCCGCGAAAACGAACTCCGTGACGCCAATGAGCGGTTGCGCGCCCACGATCAAGCACGAACCGAATTTGTTTCCAATGTATCACACGAGCTAAAGACGCCTTTGGCATCGATGGGATATGCCATAGATAATCTACTGAAGGGCATTGTTGGGCCCCTGCCCGACCGCGCCGTCACATACATCAAAATGCTTAAGGAGGATTCACAGCGCCTGGGCCGCACCGTGGGAGACATCCTCGATCTCAGCCGCATCGAGTCCAAGACGATCAGACTCGACCGCGTCCGCATCCCACTGACTCGACTGGTCCGCAGAACTGTTGATTCACTCCGGATTCAGGCAGTGGAGAGCAATCTATCACTGAGCCTCTCTCTGAACGGATCGAAGGGCTTTGCTGATTGTGACCCACAGAAGGTTGAGCGGTTGCTCCTGAATCTCATCCGGAATGCCGTCAAGTTCACCCCTCCGCAGGGAGCAGTCGATGTCTCACTAAGAACCCCCAAAGGCAAACCAGATCTATTTGAGCTGCGTGTGACCGACAGTGGCATCGGTATTTCATCAGAACACATCGACAAGGTAACAGACCGGTACTTCCGTGTCGGAGAGCAAGTGGATGGGACGGGACTGGGACTGGCCATCTGCAAAGACATCGTGGAACTGCACGGCGGCAGCTTGGCCATATGTAGCCCGCCACCGGACCAACCGACCGGCGCTCAGGTCAGCATCTGTCTCCCCAAGAGTAGCCCCCCACATGTGCTTGCTGTCGACGACTGCACGGACACGGCGCAAGTGATTGGCAAGCAACTCGAGTCCGAGGGCTATGCGGTTGCATCCGCCGCCAATGGGGTCGAAGCACTAGCCTTCCTTGAACAGCAGATACCCGACATCATTATCACCGACCTTGTTATGCCCGTCATGGATGGAATCTCCATGATCGCCGAGATCAAAGCCCACCCAGAGTGGAGGCATGTTCCGATCATTGCCATCACCGGGGGAGAACTAGACCGCACAAGACGTGAGATCCTGGAAGGATTCTCGATTCCCGCGCTCGAGAAGCCCTGGCTCAAAGAGACCCTTCTCGACTTAATCGAATCTGCAGTATTTGGTATGCGCTACCTAAACGCACAGACGGCGAGTGGACAATGAGCACTGACAGTAGCAACGAGGCCACACTCCTGGTCGTTGATGACAACGAACATTTCATGTTCCTCCTCAAGGACTTTCTCTCCTATGAGGGTTTTCATGTTGAGACGGCGAGAAGCGGCGAGGAGGCAGAGGAACAGCTCGCCACCCTCTCTCCTGATCTCATCATTCTGGACATCAGCATGCCCGGCATGGGGGGCATTGAATTTCTGAAGCGCATTTCCGATGATACCGGGGTCCCACGTCATCCCGTTCTCGTGCTCACCGCACGAAGCGCGCTACGTCCCTTTTTCGAGAAACTCCCGATAGATGCCTTTCTTGCAAAGCCGTGCCCAGAAGCGGTCCTGGCATCAACCATCAGGGAGATTCTCGCACGGCACATGCGAAAAGCAAGAGCGGCAAGCGCGATCCCAAGTCGCCTGATGCTCGTCGAAGATGATGGCGGGAAGGCAAAAGTGCTACAGGAGTTCTCTCTATCGGCGGGCTTTCGGGTTGATGTCGTAGAGAGCGCTGGGGCGCTACTGAGCGCAGCCCCCGAGTGCCAGCCAGACGTAATACTTATCAAGGATTCGCTTCCGAGCATGAAGGGGCGTGTCGTTGCCCCCCTAATGGGTGTCATGTCCAGCACACGCACAATTCCCATTTTGCTCTATGACGAATTCCTCGATGCTGGAGGACAGGCGCCTACGCTTCCTCCAGGTGTTTCACGCTTTCTTCCAACGGGCGACGAATCCGCACTGCTCGAAGCCGTAACGGAGGTGCTGCGTGTCTAGTCACGAAAAGTCTATTTCCAGGCCTGAGTTTGGAGGTCCGCATGCTTGACCGCGATCTGCTTGCCACCACAACTCGAATCGACATTCTGCCCGACTACGCCTCGGCGAAGCGTACAACACAGAACATTGCTATTTCGGCCAGCACCGACACATCAGATCAGGTTGCCCCCGTGGGCGGACCTGCTTTCCAGCAGATTCTCCATAGCGTTTATGACGGTGCCATCGTCACCGACAGGCATGGCAATATCGCCGACGTGAATGGAAGAGCCTGTCAGTTTCTCGCGTACGAGCGTGAGAACATCGTGGGGCACAACATTGTGGGAATCCTGTACGGGGCGGATCTGGGGCTCATCGACGATGTGCGCGCAGGCCTTGAAGATGACAAGTTCATCCTAATCCAAGCGGCTTGCATTTGCAGCGATGGTGAGATCTTTCCGTCAGAAATCTCGGTGAACCGTCTCATGCTTGAGGAAACCGAGTATTTCTGTTTCTTCATACGCGACATCTCGATCCGCCAAGAAGCCGAAAATCGACTACGGACGGGACACACCGCGATCCAGAATGCGGCCACAGGTATTGCCGTGTCAGATCTGGACGGTACGATCGAGTACGTCAACTCGGCGGTACTGGACCTCTGGAACATGGAATCTCCGGATGCAATGGTGGGCCGCAACATGCGCGATTTTCTTTGTGATGCCGCAACCGCCGACAAGATTCTTGTGGCGATAGCCAAGCGCATGACCTGGGAGCAGGAACTCGCCTGTGAGACCACAGGAGGCAACACCTTCTACGTGCAGGCGTCCGTCGCACCCAACCTGAACGCAGAGGAGGAAATTACCGGGATGGTCTTCTCGCTGCTGGATATTACCGGACTCAAATTCACGGCAAACAAGTTGGAAAAGGCCCTGCTTGAGCTCCAGCGCTCCAACGAGGATCTGGAGCAGTTTGTTTACGCCGTGTCCCACGACCTCCAGGCACCGCTTCGAAAGATATCGACATTCTCTGAAATGATTGCGACCGATACCGACGGTCCTCTGCCGGAGCAAACCGCAGACTACTTGGGACGTATGAAACACGCGGCAGATCGGATGTCAAAGCTCATCCTGGGGTTGCTGGAGTACTCGCGCGTATCAACACAAGAGAAGCCTTACGAACCCCTCGAGTTGAATGCCACCGTTTCGGGTGTGCTCTCTGATCTGGAAGCAGATGTACTGGCCGTTAACGGACAGGTGAATGTGGCAGACTTGCCGTGCATTGCAGCAGAACCAACCCAGATGCGGCAGCTCTTCCAGAACCTCATAGCCAATGCCCTCAAGTTTCACAAACCAGGCGTTCCACCCGTTGTCGATATCACAGCAACGACGCTTCCTCCCAGCGAAGAAAGCGATACTGCGTGTTACGAGATTATGGTAGAAGATAACGGTATCGGTTTCTCTGCAGAGGACGCAGAACGGATCTTCGGCGTTTTTCAGCGGCTCCATTCGGAGCGTGAGTTTGAGGGCACCGGCGTAGGCCTTGCCATCTGCCGCAAAATCGTTGAGCGCCACGGGGGCCAATTGACGGCAGCCGCAGAGAAGGATGAGGGATCATGCTTTAGAATCGTGATCCCACAGACCGAATAGAACGGGAGAAAGGAGAAAAGACGATGGGACCAGCAACACCAATATCGATTCTCATGGCAGAGGATGACGTCGAAGATCAGATGCTCGTTCGAGAGGCCTTTGAGGAAGCCAGATTGGCCAATGATATCGCCATCGTAGGCGACGGCGAGGAGCTTCTGGACTACCTCAACCAGCGAGAACCCTATACGGACGTTTCACACCCGCACATCATCCTGCTCGACTTGAACATGCCGCGCAAGGATGGCCGCGAGGCGCTTAAGGAGATAAAGGCGGACCCGAAGCTCCGCCGAATCCCCGTGATTGTGCTGACCACATCTTCCGCTGAAGAGGACATCATTTCCACATACGACATGGGAATCAGCTCGTACATTCGAAAACCTGTTACGTTTGATAAACTGGTCGACCTGGTGAAAGAGCTCGGTCGCTACTGGCTCGAAATCGTGGAACTGCCGCCAGACATCTAGAATCCCGACCTATGCCTACTGACGCCATATCCGTACTGCTCGTTGAAGACGATGAGGATGACTATCTCATCATGTCGCAGCTTCTCAAGGAAGCCCGGCAAACGTTCTGTGTCGAGTGGCGCCAAACGCTGGGTGAAGGAATCGCCTCGCTCAGCGATAACACATTTGATGTGGTGATCCTGGATCTCACGCTTCCCGACTCCTCGGGCTGGGAGACCTTCACCACGATGCGGGAACAGGCGCCCAGCCTACCCGTCATCCTCATGACAGGGCTTGAAGACAATGACCTCGCAATCCGAGCCGTTCATGAGGGGGCACAGGACTACTTGGTCAAGGGCTCCGTTGGCACGGATGTCATGGTCAGGGCCATCCAATATGCCATCGAACGCAAAGCAACCGAAGCCGACTTGAGACGCTATCAGGACCACCTTGAAGAGCTCGTCCATATCCGGACTCATGAACTTGAGCAGACCAATGCGAAACTAACAGGGGAGATTACGGTTCGGAAGCAGACCGAACAGAGCCTGCGGCAGGCAATATCGCAACTTGAAGAGCACGACCGCGCAAAAACCCAGTTCGTGACCAACGTATCTCACGAACTCAAGACCCCACTGGCCTCGATGAGCTACGCCGTCGACAATCTCCTGAAAGGCGTAATGGGGCCAGTACCTGACCGAGTGCGAACCTACCTCGAAATGGTTCGCGATGACGCACAACGCCTCCATCGAACGATCAGCGACATCCTCGACCTCAGTCGCCTGGAGGCCGACATTATGCGGCTCGAGCAGGCCACAATTCCGTATAGCCGCTTCGTGCGCCGAACCCTTGATGCGGCGGCCCTGGAGTTAGAAGAGCGCGAAGTCACACTCCAACGTGCAATCCCACCCGACGTGGGGTTTGCCGCATGCGATGCCACGAAAATGGAACGCGTTATCCTCAATGTCGTTCGCAATGCGATCACCTATACGGATCCTGGCGGAACGATTGAGGTTAGCCTATCGAGCCCCGAAGCATCTCCAGAGATGATACAGCTTTCCGTCACCGACTCCGGCATTGGCATCCCAGAAGCCTTTCTGCAGAAGGTCACCGAGCGATACTTCCGCGTTGGTGACCATGTCGATGGAATGGGCCTTGGACTCTCCATCGCGAAAGAGATCATTGCACTCCACGGTGGTGAGATTGCAATAGAGAGCCCCCCCCCAGGCGCTGAGCAAGGAACCAGAGTCACGCTTTCGATCCCTCCCGCTTCAGAGGTGCCCACGATCGTCGCCGTTGACGACGACAGCGACGTTCTATCTCTGATCCATGAGCAACTGGCGGCTGACGGCTACAACGTCGAGACGACGCCAGACCCGAGCAAGGCGGCGAAGTTGCTGACCGACGGCAAAGCCGACATTCTGCTCATCGATCTGGTCATGCCCCAAATCAGCGGCGACACCTTCATCGCAGAGGTGAAGGCAGATCACCGGCTCAGGCACGTACCGGTTGTCGTCCTCACGGGAGCCGAGCTTGATCTAAAGACACGAGAAACGCTGGAACGGTTCAGCGTGCCCGCCCTGGCGAAGCCCTGGAAGCAAGAGGCCCTGCTCGACACCATTGAAGGCGCCATTATTGGCAAGCACTACCTCGCGCGATGATGCAAACTAAAACGAAAATGGGAGATGACGATAATGCCTGACAGCCGCACAACGGTTCTCGTGGTAGACGATGACGAACACCTGCTCGCAACCATTACGGATTTTCTACGGTTTGAGGGATTCGAAGTCATGAAGGCCTCTGGGGGTACGCAGGCAATGGCTTTACTGAGAACGGTACACCCCGACGTCATCCTGCTGGACGTCATGATGCCGGGCATGGACGGTGGCGAAGTCGCCCAGGCCGTTCGTGCAATCCCCGGGATGGAACAGACCCCGATCATCTTCACCACGGCCGTCATCAGCAAGTCCGAGGCACGCACGCACGACGGCCAGATAGGTGGCGAGATGTTCTTGGCAAAACCATTCAAGCTTGAGGAACTCACCGCAACAATTCAAAGCGCACTTGCACACAGACACTAGGGACAGGGAGGACCATTATGGCTGAGACAGAGGATAAAGGGGCAACCATACTCTTGGTTGACGATAACAAACATCTTGTCATCACACTAACCGACTACCTGACTTACGAAGGATTCGAGGTCGTCAGCGCCAAGAGCGGCGAGGAGGCGCTTAGGAAGCTGGAGCAACTCGAACCGGATCTCGTCATTCTGGACATCAGCATGCCTGGAATTGGAGGGATCGGCTTCCTTAACAAGGTGCAGCAGAACAACGAGGAGGCGCCCTTCCCGATTCTTGTGTTTACAGCTCGCTCCGCCATGGAGGAGTTCTTCGGAACGCTCAATGTTGCCGGGTTCGTCGCCAAGCCATGTGCTGAAGTCGATCTGCTGAGCAAAATCAACGAGGTCCTTGATGCACAGCCTAAGCCCATGGAAATCGTTGCGACAGGGGCCGCAGAGAAGAAGGTCCTGCTTGGTGAAAATGACGTCGAGGTCGTCAAACGGCTCTCCCGAGAACTGGAACAGGCCGGGTTCAGCTTCCATTTGGCAGAGACCGGAGCCGAAATCCTGGAAACCGCGGCCGTCATGAAGCCGGATGCGATCGTGATGAAGAATATTCTGCCGGGAATGAACGGACGCGTTGTCGCACCGCTCATACGCGCCATGCCGAGCACCAAATCCATCCCCATCATTCTCTACGATGCAACCTGCTCGTTCGAGGAGGAGAGTCGCTATGGAAGACGCGTGCCCGAAGGCGTGACCCAGTATCTCACGACCGATGAATCAGACGTGCTGCTTGAGGCCATAAGGCGACATACAAAGTGAGAAGTGGAGCCAGTTGAGGGACTCGAACCCACGACCTAGTGATTACAAATCACTTGCTCTGCCAACTGAGCTAAACTGGCAATTAACGCTACCCAAACATGTCCAACAGAAAGCCCCAAGACTCTTGGTGGCGGCGTACTCTAGCGAAGTGTCACTGTATGTCAATCTCTGAAATCGAATACGGGCTCAGTCTTGGAAGCAACCTCGGTGATCGCCTCGCATGCCTCAAGTTGGCGAAACAGCAGGTCTTGAGCATTCCCGGGGTTTCCGAGATGTGGCAATCCACTGTTTACGAAACAACCCCCGTGGGGGTGCGCCCAGAGTACGACCACCTCCCTTACCTCAATGCCGTCCTCGTGATCACGGCGATGACCTCTACCACAGCAATATCAGCTGCCGTGCATACCATAGAAGACGACATGGGGAGAATTCGGGGGGAGGACCGATTTGCACCGCGGCCCATCGATATCGACATTCTCTATGCAGGAAACACGATGTCCGAGGCTGAGTCACTCACGCTTCCCCACCCCAGATGGGCAGAACGCCGATTCGTAGTACAACCCCTCGCGGATGTCAGACCTAATCTCATATTCCCGGGGGACCACAAGAGCGTCAGCGAGGTGCTTGCCTCACTGCCAATTGAGCCAAGTGTCACCCCCTTCATGGAAACGTGGTAAGCGCTTGCCTCCCCCACCGCTACCCCTAGTTATCACCCAACGTCCTTGTCTATCACCCAGAATGTGCTAGGCTTATTGCTAAATCTACAGAGGGAGTCTGGTTATGTTGAGATCGCTAAGTCTACTTGTGCTAATTCTGGGGGGAACCACTGCTGCAGGCTGGGCTGAGAATCTGTGCTTCAACGGCTCATTTAACAACTCAAACCCACTGGAGGGCTGGACGTGCGACTACCAGTTCGTTGGCAACAAGAACTACATGGACAATCACAAGAAGGTAACCGCGCGACCGAGCGGAGGGGGACGATCAACGGTTGTTCAGGTGAAGTCAACGAGCGACGCCGGCGCCAAGATCGAGTCCAAACCCATTCCGTTTGAGCTTGGGTATCGCTATACGTGCCGCCTGAAGCTCAAGGGGGGCGGCAACACGCGAATCTACTTCGCGGGCTACAAGTGGAAACCGGGAATCCGGCCGCATGAAGAACCCACAATTGGCGAACTCAGAACAATCTACAAGAGCAAGGCCCTTCAGACATCCAAAAAGGGGTGGCAGAACGTCGAGATTGAAATCCCGGGCGTCAAGGTAACGCCTCTCGCCTACAAGCACATGAAATATGTGCGCTTCATCACAGTCTACATATGGACCCTCGGCGACATCTTGGTCGACGACGTTGAAGTGACCCGTGTTACGGATCGCAAACTCAGTCAGATGGAATAGACGTGGCATCACTCGACAATGATCTCCAACAGATCGGGCACAAGCTGAAGTGGTGGCGGGCACAGCTCGCTCTCGTCTCAGGCCTTGCTGCGGTCCTTGGCGCAGCATGCCTCTTTGCGCTCTTCGATATCTTCTGCCAGTACGGAAGAATGACACGCTTTGTCTGCGCGACCATTCTCCTTTCCCTTGTCATCGCCACAGGCTACTTGCTGCGGCGGGTGATGTCGCGAAAGATCACGCCCGAAGGCATCGCCGCAACACTGGAACGGGCGTTTCCACAGCTGGACAACCACCTGATCAACTATATCCAGTTCTCCCGCGACACCTCAGGAAACCCGTTCAAGAAAGCATACGTTGGAAAGGGCAAACCCTCCTACCGCGAGCTTGAGTTCCAACAGATGAAGAACCGCAAAGCCCATCTCATCAGCTACGCGGCTCTTGCCTCCGTGCTCCTACTCGTTCTGGGGCCAGCGCTATTCATGGGCCGATCCTGGGGCACCGCGCTCTGGCGTTCGGTGAACCCATTCACCAGCACCCCGCCAGCCAGCCTAACCCGAATCCTCGACGTGACCCCCGGCGACACAACGGTTGTCCAGGGCAGCCCAGTTCTGCTCGTGGGCAACGTCCAGGGCCGACGCAACCACGAAGTCTGGGTCGACGTGGATCCCGCTGACGCAGACAAAACGACCTACACACTCGGACTGATCAGCGCAGGAACCCCTCTCGATTTCTCCCACCGTATCCCACGTGTGACGACTCAACTACGCTACCGGTTTCGGGCTGGCGACTCCCCCGCCGGAAAGTGGCATACGGTCAAGACTCGCCCCCCACCCGCTTTCACGGACATCAAGCTGACGCTTACCCCGCCACCCTATACAGCGAAAAAGAAGAGCAGCGCCAGCGGATGGGATGAGGACATCCGTATTCTGCATGGTACAACCGTCGATATCATCGCTAGCTGCAACGTCCCCGTGAATGCGCTTGAACTGCAGCGCGTCGGCGGAGACTCCGTTCCCATGCAGCAGGTGGATGGCTCCGCGACGAAATGGAAATCGGGACTTGTGGTGCAGGGCGGAAACGCACTCCGACTGGTTGCTGAAGACCGCCACGGGGACCCGCTTGAACAGGCTATCGGCTATGTCTATGTCCCCGATGACGCACCCACGATCGAAATCACCAGGCCCAGAGGGCAAGTCATCCTGGCCCCGGGCGAAGCCCCGAGCATCGCGTTCAGCGTAATTGATGACCACGGACTGGCCGAGGTGTCTATCGAACGCGTGAAGCTCGGTGCAGGCAGCGGCGCGCCAGGCGAGCTCCAGCAGCGCTGGCCCCTTGGCGACACGGCAACGTTTGACAACGTATGGAAGGGCACACCAGAGAAGAATACACGGCTCGCATTCCGCCTGATCGCGCAAGACAACCGCGAGGACAAGCCGCAGACGATTCGTTCACCAACCATTATCTTCAATGTGGACTCGCACAAGGAGGTCGCAGACAGGCGAAACGAACTCGAAGGGCAGGCCTTTACAAGCCTCAACAAGGTCATCACCCTTCAGCGCCAGAACATTGATCAGACCAAAGCGGGCCGCGCTGGCATAGACTCGCTGACAGGCGGATTCTGGGAGGAGACGGCTGCCCGACAGGGCGAAATCCGCGACCTGACGAAGAAACTGCTTACCAACCCGATCAAACCGCTTGGTTCACTGACAAGCAGCATTCAGAAACTCTATCTCAACGAAATGGCGGAAGCAGTATCCGTACTCACAGCCCTTCCCCGCTCGCCAAAGCCCCAGCGCCTGGCACAAGCTTCCCGCGCGGAAATCCTCGAAGCGAGCATCCTCCGACAGCTCACGCGGGCCGAGTCATCCGCCGGCACGGCAAAGGTGGAACGCCGTATGTCAGGCCTAACATCCATGCTCAAGAAGCTCATTAACGGTCAGTCCGGAATTCTGAAGCAGACCCAGAATGTCATCCAGCAAGCAGCCAGGCCGGCTGGTTCGCTTGTCGATGCCCAGGACGACCTTGCACTCGATCTCACAGAGTTCAGGGACGCGTGTCGCCGTGAGGCGGGAGAGGTCCAAGCCAACGATGCAACCTATGCGCAGGTGATCACCTCACTGGCCGATAGATGCGTGAGCGATGGCATTCGAAACGACATGGTGATCGCCGCCGAGCGGCTTGACGAGAACGCCCCCACAGAGGCCGTGACTTTCGAAACAACAGCACTGGCGAAGCTCAAGAACCTGGATGCACTCCTCAACTCCGTCGTCGCTCAGGAAGCACAAGCCGACCACGAAGCCATGGTCGAAGGGGTCCAGCAGGCGCAGGAGAAGCTCAAGAAGATCAAAGACCTGCACGAACGTATGCTCGAAGCCATGGAACTGACGCGTGACCAGAAAGACAAGAGCGACGACGACCGTTTTGACATGATGGAAGAGGACTTCGAAGAACTGGTCCGCAACACGAAGGAGTCCCTGCTTGAGGTCCCGACCGACCTTCATGTCTTCACCGACCTCAACGTGGCAAATGATGTTGTAGAGGACGTCTTTGCGGTATTTCAGGAAGTTGAGCAGGTGTTCGACAAGGACAAAGGAGGCGACCCTAAGAACGCAATAGAGGAAGCGGCCTTCGCAAAGGAAGAGGCGTTGCTCGATGCCATGGAAGAGGCCGAGGGGCGAATTGATGACGTTGAAATGTGGCTCGGAGAAAAGGCAGACACCACGAAAGTCACGACCGAGACACTCGATCAGGAAGAGATGCCTGAAGCCGGAATTGCCCTTGGAGCCCTTGCCGCCGCCGTCGAGGATCTCATCGGCGAGCTGCTGGAGGAGGAAGAGGATGTTGCTGACGAGGCCGATGACGGAGCAACGACACACGCTATGGGCGACCTAGAGACCGGCTGGGAGGTCATGGAGGGCAACATCTCCTCATTTGCTGCCAAGGGGAAATCGGGCAACGACACACCGGATCACAAGGAACAGGATGGGCGGTCTAACGTGGGGCGGCAAGGCATGTCAGTCGGAGAGACGGCCGCTGGCTCAGGCACCATTGGCGAAGGCGACAAGAATATTGAGGAGCGCAGGACCTCAGACCCAACCCAGAGCGGACAGGTCAACTTGGATGGCGAGGCAGACACAAAAGCCACGGGGGGAGGCAAGCTGGCCACTGGAAAAGCAGACGAGCTCGGTATGGGCGGTGGCGTAAAACGCATGGACTCGAATGAGGCTGGATCATGGGAGGGAATGGCAGCATTGATGGCTCGCGAGGCAGACGCCGTATTCGCCAAGGCGTCCATGAAGAACATCCGTGCAGACGCACTTAAGGATGCGGCGCATCACCTGCGCCAATCCGGTGATGCCATCGCAAAGGGAAATATTCGACAAGTCCGGGAGTTCAGAAAACTCGCGATCGCATCACTACAGAATGCCCAGGCGCAACTGGCGGCGGGACCCGCCGCAGGCTTTGCCATTGAATCAAACCCCGGCGTGCTGGGGGATGTTGTGGATAGCGGCCCTGACCTGGCTCCCGCAAAATACCGCGACGAGGTCGCCAACTACTACAAGCGATTGAATGAAGCTCTCTAGGCAGCAGCATTCACCCTATCGAATAGCACTGATCAACATGCCGTTCGCACGGCTTTCTATGCCGTCAATTGCCCTAACGCAACTGGCGGCCGTTGTGAAAAAGCGCTTCGGTGACCGTGTCGTGATCTCGAACCACTACCTCAATCTTGACTTCGCCACATACGTTGGCGACGTCTCCCTCTACGAGCATTCCCAATCGGCAACAGCGTTCCGAACCGGTATCGGCGAGTGGTTCTTCAGACAGTCGGCCTTCCCCAATGCAGAGGACAATAGCGAGGCCTACTACGCCCACTACTATCACAAGCTAGACGAGGCAACGCAGACCACCTGGAAGCAACTTGTAGAGAAACGTGCCGGGCTGAATGATGCTCTCGACGAGATGATTGACCAACACCAGTTGCTTGCATTCGATCTTGTCGGTTTTACCGCGCTCTTCTCACAAACCGTTGCCTCACTCGCTATGGCGCGGCGGATAAAGGCAAGCAAGCCAGATGTTATGACTGTGCTCGGCGGTCCGCAGTGCGACGCTGAGATGGGTATGGAGCTTGCCACACAGACCGCACAGTTCGATGCCATATTCTCGGGCCCAGCCCTGGAGAGTTTTCCGCAGTTCGTGGGACACCTACTCGGGGAAGACCGAACAGCCTGCGACACGATCAACGGCGTATTCACCCAGACCAACCGGAACCACTGGCCCGGATCTTCCCAAGGTTCACAAATTGGGATTCTGGGGGATTCGTCGGATATCAATGACTGCATTCCGCTTGACTACGATGCGTTCCTAACCGATCTCAACACCGCTTTTCCTGACGGGAGCCAGAAGCCAGCCCTGCTGTTCGAAACCTCACGTGGGTGTTGGTGGGCGCAGCGAGAAGCCTGCACGTTCTGCGGCCTTAATGGACTACATATGCGACACCAGCACATGACTCCAGAGAATGCAATTGCCCACCTGAGATCGCTCTACCGCTATGCGCCACAGTGCAACATTCTGATGGGAGTCGACACCGCCCTCCCCCAAGGCTATACAGAACATGTGCTCCCGCACGCCCCCACCCCCGAAGGCATGAGCCTATTCTATGAATTGCGCCCGGGCTACACGGCGGAACAAATTGGTGTTCTTGTAGAGGCCGGCGTACGCGCCTTCCAACCCGGCATCGAATCACTCGCCACCGCGTCACTGAAGCTCATGCACAAGGGCACCACAGCCTTTCAGAATATTCAGTTTCTCAAGTCTTGTAGCGCCCATCCCCTCCGTCTCGACTGGAACCTGCTGGTTTTCTCACCGGGGGAAGTGGAAACAACATACGACAAAATGCTGCACGACATTCCGCTACTGACGCATCTTGCCCCACCCTCCGGTGCCTATCCCATCGGCTTCGTCCGCTTCAGCCGCTATTTCGAGAGCCCTGCCGCTTTTGAGCTCGAGCTGACACCTGAGGCGTTCTACACATTCACGTTTCCGTTCAGCGCGGAATCCGTACGCAACCTTGCCTACCACTTCAACAACAGTAAAGCAGACAACGACCACATCAACGGCTGGTTGGATCGCCTGAATGCGGCGATATCCTCATGGACAGAGCGCTGGTTGGGAACAGACGGAAAGCCCCAGGCCCAGCTCTGTTTCGCCTCTGATGACACAAGCTGTGCTGTCTATGATTCCCGCTCAGGCGCCCCCCTCGAGATCGAGATCTCACAAACCGAGAAGCAGATGCTGGATGCACTGAGTCGACCAAGGACGCTCGATCAACTCAGAGACACCTTCGGGCCTGACGGCAACAAATGCGTACAAGCTTTCAAATCGCGCGGTTGGCTATTCGAGGAAGACGACCGCCTCTTGAGTCTTATCACATAGAACCAAGACCTTGGAGAAGCCGAAGCACGACTTGCCTACAACGGCACACATGATAGCATGCTGCATGAACATACGACACCGCTCAAGCCTACACCTGATGCTAGCGACGAGTGCCTTGCTTCTCTGCTCCTGCTCAAACCAGCCATCAACATGCGCGACTGATACGGGAGAAGAATCGGTCCGGACGCTGGACGACCTCTCGTCCGCCCAGCTTCGCCTGTTTCTGAAAGGCTTAGCGGGCGACTGGCGAGCCAATACGGCCCAGAACCGCGGGGAGCCTGCACCTCCCGTTCAGCAACCCATCCCCAAGGATGCTCTCATTATTAATCTTCCCACTCCAAGCGACATCACGGCCGGCACAATGCCCCTTGCACAGGCAGTCAAGCAACGCCGCAGCCACAGGGAGTACTCGACGGCAACCCTGACATCTGAAGAAC
>JABGOW010000528.1 GCA_018645275.1 Verrucomicrobiota bacterium | reverse complement strand
TTGGTGGCACATGCATCGAACTGGTTTGCCAGGGCAAGCAGCTGGTGCTGGATATCGGTGTGCCGCTGGATGCCGACGACCCCGCCACAGTCGAGATGCCCGATGTCCCTGGCCTCACGGCCGAGGATCCATCACTGCTCGGCATTGTGATCTCCCACCCCCACCAAGACCACTACGGCCTGGCTTCACGGGTGCCGAAGGGCGTGACGTACTTGATGGGTGCTGCCACCGAACGCATCCTGGCCGCCGCTGCCGACCTCACCCCATCGGGTGGCACATTCGAGAACGTGATTCAACTCACTGACCGCAAAGCCATTGAGCTCGGACCATTCACAATCACGCCGTACCTGATGGACCACAGCGCCTATGACGCCTACGCCGTTCTGGTCGAAGCTGGAGACAAACGCCTGTTCTATACCGGTGATCTTCGCGGGCATGGCCGCAAGGCCAAACTGTTTGAACGCCTGATAGCCGATCCGCCGCAGGATGTGGATGTGCTACTACTCGAAGGCACGACCATCACACGCACCGGCACCGGCGAGGGCTTTGCCACGGAGGCCGACCTTGAAGCCGAGATGGTGAAACTCTTCAGGGATACCAAAGGCATGCCGCTGGTTTGGTGCTCGGGCCAGAACATTGATCGCCTGGTCACCGTGTTCCGTGCCGCTAAACGCTCCGGCCGTCAGCTTATCTTGGATATGTATGCGGCACATATCCTGGCCGCCACCGGGAATCCTCGCTTGCCCCAGTCCGACTGGGAGCAGGTCCGTGTCTACCTGCCCTGGTCGCAGAAACAGCGGATCATCAAGGACAAGTCTTTCGAAATCGCCAGCTGTTACAAGCTTGACCGCATCTACCCCGAGCAGCTCGCCGGTGTGGCGACCAAGTCTGTCATGCTGTTCCGTCCCAGCATGCGCATCGACCTAGAGAAGGCCGAATGCCTGGATGGTGCTTGCCTCGTATACTCCATGTGGGATGGCTACCTAAAGGACGAGAAGCTCAAGCCGTTTCTCGCTTGGCTTGGTGACCGGGGGATACCGCTGCATCAATGCCACACATCCGGCCACGCCTCCGTCAAGGATCTACAGCGGCTGCGCCAGGCGTTCAGCGGTGCGGTGGTGGTACCCATCCATACCCAACAGCCTGCTTTGTATGAAGAGACGTTTGACAATGTGCAGATGTACGCAGATGGTGAATGGTGGGAGGTGACGAGATGAGCAAGAAGATCAAGAGGTCGATCAGCGCGGATCGCTTCCCGCGTATGGTCGAGGATACAGCGTTCTTGGTGGATCGTGTTTACATGGATCGCGGCGAGCTGGATCTCCGGCTCCGCGACAACTATTTCAACCTCTACTACAAGGGCAACAGCATGGCAAAGGTTACCGTCATGCCGGCCGGTAAAGGATACGAGGTCTCCATCCACAGCAAGTTCACAATAGCGGCGGATGGAAAGCAAGACCTGAGAGGACTAACAGGCTACGACAGAAAGGTGGTCAAGGCATCGGAGCTTAGAAAGGTTCTGTCTAAACAGGCTTTGGACCGCATTGCATCTCGTATCAAGCGGGTTAACTGGGGTGAAGAAGTCACGTTCGAACAGATGCTGATCACCGATAACCCCCCGACCCCCGAGTTCATCATCATTGACCGCCAGGTGACCGGAGGCGCTCTTGGTCGCAGCAGACTGGACTTGTTGGCGCTGCGCCCCGTGAGGGTCGGCAGCAGCGAGTACAAGTTTGTGATTCTCGAAGTGAAGCTCGGTAACAACCCCGAACTGGAAGGCAAGGTGCTCACAAAGCAGCTTCGTGAATACATCCGTATACTGGACGATGATCTGCCCAACTTCGCCCATTGCTACGAAAAAACGTATTGCCAGATGCATGCAATGCGATTGCTGGGCGATCGTCTGCCGTCAGAAATCAAAATTGTTGGGCCCGTTGAGGGTATGATTGTCGTCGGAGGCTATTCCAGAATGGCCAAGGACGCGATTGATGCGCTGCGCCAGATCAAGAAATCACAACCGGACTCCATAGATGAACGCATCTCGATCTGGAACCGTCCCTCGCTGCTGATGAAGGCCAGCAAGCCGCTATGAACAGTCCTGTCATATTGCCGTCTCTGGATTCCCCCGAGATGGCGCTACAGCGGCGTCGGGACCTCGACATGCCGAGGCATCAGGCCAAGGCCCTGGGACTGTCGGCGGTTGTTGCCTCACGCGAAGGCCACTACCTGGCTCCCGGCGGTGAGGCGGTTGACTGGCGTAACGCTGTGGGTGCTGCCATTGCTGCCAAAGTGAGTATTCGGCCTGACACTACGCTGCCGGAACCGCCCAGCCAATCCTGTGCTGAGACGCGTGTCCAGGTCGCGAACGAGACAACATTGGGTGCGGCGCGACGACTGGTGGAGGCGGGATTGCGCCCACTGGCACTCAACTTCGCAAACGGCATTCATCCTGGCGGAGGTTTCCTTGGCGGGGCCCGCGCTCAGGAGGAAGTGCTGTGCCGATCGAGTGCGTTGTACGTCACACTGGAGGGTGACCCAATGTACGCGGCGCATCGTGAACGCCCCAGGCCAGACTCCACTGACTGGGCGATTCTGTCGCCGGACGTTCCTGTGTTCAGGACCGATGATGGGGCCGCGTTCGATTCGCCATGGCTACTGAGCTTCATTACCTGTGCTGCACCGTATGCCCCGGCACTCGATATGCAGGAAGCAGCACAGATGTTGGAACAGCGTATCGTTCGCGTCCTCGACATAGCACGAGCCTACGGTTACGTGGCACTTGTCCTCGGGGCCTG
>JABGOW010000343.1 GCA_018645275.1 Verrucomicrobiota bacterium | reverse complement strand
GGATGGAGTCAGTATGCCGCCAACGTGATGGGCGGGCATCAGGGATACTCGCCATCGCGCGCCCTGTTTCTAAAGGAATACGTTGGCTGGGGGGAGTTCCTGGGGCGCTCAAGCCGGCAATGGGACGTGCTCCTCTCCCAGGATCTTGGGCTGGAGCATCTGGCGGGGTTCAGCATCGTGGTCCTACCTTCCATCGCCAGCCTGGACACAGCGCAAGTCGAGGTCCTGGGCGAGTACGTGAAGACAGGCGGTCGGCTGGTCATTACCGGTGAGACCGGCAAGTTCCGGGGCCCGGATGGGTACCTGATGCCCCATGCGGAGGACGTGCTAAGGCCCTTGCGCAACATGGCTGGAGTGAAGGTGGGGAAAGACAAGCCGGGCTGCAACTACCGCGACCAAGAACAGCGGGAGGCCATCGATGCGTTGCTGGACTTTGACGACGTCAGACCTGTGTTGACCACGGACGCACCCCCTACCATCGCGGTGAGCTTGAGTGAATCCGCGAAGAAAGAGGGTGCCATGACACTGGATATCGTCAATTACGACCTGAAGCTGGCGGCGAACACGGTTACGCCCACCAAACCCATCTCGATCAGGATACAGCACCCAGCACTGAAGAAGGGAGGAAAGCCCCAGCTGCAATGGATCAGAGCTGGAGATGGAGTAGACGCGCGTTGGGAGAGTCTTCCGGCCGAGATGGTGCAAGTGGAGAAGGGGAATGGCACGCTTGAGATCGCAGTGCCGAGCCTGAAGTACTATGCGATTGTCAAGTTCCAGTTGTAGGCCGTGCTGGAGTGTCTGTGTCGGACAACCGGATCGAGGCGATCTCTGACGGCGCTTCGCCTGTCAGAGGCGCCTCACCCGGACGTTCCCCGGCACGGACGGGTCGGGATGATCGGATCTTGAAGACCGTGCTCGCGCTCGTAATCGGGAATCCACGGATGGGACGAGGTCAGACTGGCCCGCGGATTCATCATGGCTTGGTGCAGGTAAGCAAGGCACCCCTCTCGTCCACTGTGCAGGTGTTGCAGGGGGTGACCTCACCAATACGAGTGCGCGCGCCGGCGCTGATCTGCACGCGCGCGCCGACACCTGGCCTACAGTGGAGTGTTCCTCTTCGTCGAGAGAATCCTCAGCAGCCCCGCCGCCATGCTCGAAGCCCTCGGCACCCTCTACCACCGCACCAAGGCTTGGAACGGCCACACGGCCGAGCAATAATCCAGTCCCACCTCGACAGACTCGGGCCCTGCGGCAAGGGGCTCGCCCCTGAAGGCGTCCTCGTCTCCATCACCGCGGAGTGGGACGTCCAGCTACTCCAAGCCGCCGGCGTCCGCCACGTCGAACGCTACTGGTGACACCTCAGCTTCGCGGCCTGGATCGCAAGGAACCGGAGAGGGCCACGGATCATGAATGACACCCAGCATGTTGCCTACCATACTCCGCAGACGGATGCGTAGATCAACCAACACGCCACAGCTCCCTTGACATGACCAATCTGGCGCGCTAGATACCCGAGAGAGCGGGAGGGGTCTCGTGCTAGCGACACAATTCCCCCCCAAAGGCCCGCAACCAGCTGATGCCCAGAATTGTAGAACCCCTGCCATTTGCGAGAATGATGGAAGCCGCAGGAAGCTTGGATTACCTTGGCAAGGAGACCAAAGTGGTAGTGGATCGGCCAATGGGTTCACGCCATCCCCGGTGGGGACTTGAGCACCCCGTGAATTACGGCTTCGTCCCAGGAACAGTCGCGGCGGATGGGGAGCAGCTGGACGCATATGTTCTGGGCGTCGATGTCCCGCTGGACTCATTCCAAGGTGTGTGTGTTGCCGTTATCAGACGACTGGATGACGACGATGACAAGCTGGTCGTTGTGCCGCAAGCGATGGGCATCGATGATGAGTCGACCCGAAGACAAACGTACTTCCAAGAGCAGTTCTTCACTTCACGAATCGAACGGAAGGGATAGCAATGCCATGCACACGGACGGGATTTCCGCCGCGCTCAATTCCAGCCGGTGATGGCACGTTTGACAAAACGATAACAATAAGGGGATGTTCATAATGACAAAGAGAAGCGAATCACCTTACGTCTCTCACGTTTTTGTTTGTACAAATGATCGTGGGGGACAAAGAAAATCGTGTGCCGACAATAACAGCCAGCTCATTAAGGACAAACTGAAGAATGTTGTTAGCGATAGGGGTTGGAAGGGAAAGGTCAGGGTATCCACTTCAGGATGCATGGGCCTTTGCGCCAAGGGTCCCAATGTGATAATCTACCCACAGAAGGTATGGTTTTCTGAAGTCCTTCCTGACGATGTGGATGACATCGTATCTACCATTGAACGTATCATGGAAGATGGTTGAGAAGAGAACAGGGAAAACGGCACGAATCGCCGAGACAAAAGATGCATGTGATCATGCACCCGCCGCCGGGAACCGGCCTAGAGGCCCGGCATCATGGACCAAGGAGACTACATGGAAGCAAGCCAGACCTTTACTTGGCCTGACGGGCAACGGTGTGCCGTTTCGTTGACGTATGACGATGCGCTCCCCGTGCATCACCAGGTGGTGGCGCCTCTGCTGACGGCGAGGAAGTTCACTGCGACCTTCAATATATCTGCGCACCGTGGCTTCACAGAGAACACGGGTGCATGGAAACACGTGGCTTCTCTAGGCCATGAACTTGGAAATCATACGCTCTTCCATCCTTGTCGCCGAGACCCCGACAGACCAAAAGATGCCTGGGTGCCACACTATGACCTTTGCGACTATTCTGTCCAACGCTGGACAGATGAAA
>JABGOW010000282.1 GCA_018645275.1 Verrucomicrobiota bacterium | reverse complement strand
TAACCGCCCTCTTAACCGCCACCCTTACTCGGATACCCTTAATCGACCCGCTTCGGCGGTCTCAATTGTCGGGAAACACCGAAATCCACCCACAGATTTTGCGGAAGACCCATATATGTAGGCCGTTCAGCCCATAGAGCAGGAAGCAGTCTCTCGATTTCGGGAGCACATGCGTCGTCACTCCGCCGCCACCTGGAAGCGGTCGGCGTAGCGGCTGGGGGGACAGCCGATGCGGCTGCTGAAGAGGCGGCTAAGGTAGTAGGCACTGCTGAACCCGCAGCGGTCGGCAATCTGGGTTACGGTCAGCGAGGTGTTGGTTAGCAGAACGCATACCTCCCGAATCCGTGCATTGATGGCGTACTCTTGAGGAGAGACGCCAGCCACCTGCGTGAAGAGGGCCGTGAAGCGGCCGCGACTCATGCCGACCGTTTGTGCAAGTTCCGCGACCACCCAGGGGTGGGCGGGGTTGCGGTCAATCATCGCACAGACATCATGGATGACTTGCTCTGTTCGTTCGTCGCGCTCCGACCGAGATGCCGCCAGACCTTTCTCAGCTTCGCGAGCCAATTGCAGAATAAGCACTGTCTGGTACGCACGCGAGGCCGTTTTCCAATGCGCCTGCGCTTTTCGCTCCTCCGTACGCAGGCTGAGCACCGTGTCCATTACCGGTTGTGGATTGGTTACGGCAAATGCGTGGTTGAGGGGAACCCCGTGCTTGAGCAGTCGGTCCATCACTCCTATAGGTAGTGCAACGTGGTCACAGAGCAAAGGCTTCTCTGAGGCATCGACTCCCTGGAAGCGGTGAGGCGTATCGGGAGGATAGAGAATGGCCACGCCCGAGTTACGCGGGAGGTCTCCCTCATCATCACGTAGCACAACCTCATTTCGGAAGTGGAAGAAGTGGATCATATCATCCCCGGCGCCAAACGGTCGGTCATAGACAAAGTCGGGTGCGAAGCGCTTTCCGTACCACGTTAAATCAAGCGGCGAGGATGACGACTTGGGGGTGATTTTGCTTTTCGTCATGGGGTGATTATGTGACATTCGTGCAGGTGTTGCAACGTAAATGCATGGAGAGAGGTGTCAGGTTTCGGGTTTCAGGTGTCAGGGAATGTTGTGCACAATCTGGAATGCTGAGATCCCTCGGCAAGCTCGGGATGACACAGACCGAAACAGGTTGCCGAGTATCGACTCACGAAGTTGCGTATAGAGAATGAGCAATCATAACGAAAGCCCGACAATCTTGACCATTGCGAGCGAAGTCCACCGTTTTCGCAGCGTGGTGGGACCGCGTCATGAGGCACCGTTGCATCTGATTCTCAAGGGGATCAGCGATGCAGCCTTACGACAACGTGTATCTGTTCCAATTGAGTTCATGGATCGGAAACAGTGTCGGCTGCTTAAGGAGGCGAAGCACCAGCCTACGGCGATGCAGCTTGGGCGATTGTCTGGGGTGATTGTGACCAGTGAGTACACGGACAGTGTGCTCGATGCAATCGGGACACGTTTTCCCTGTGTGACCGTCACGCGCTCACTGCGACCCCGTGATGCGGATTCTGCTGGCCCGGAGCATCTGCACGGTGTGGAGCGGGTGGTTCGCTATCTGCATCAGATCGGGCATGACCGGATCGGTTTTGTCAGCCTCAATCAGCGTCCACCATGGGCAGTTGAACGCTATTCCGGCTATCTATACGCCATGGGTAGCCTGGGACTGGCTATGGACCCGGAGGCCGTGCTCAACGTGACGGGTGAGTTGATCAGTGATTCAGCGCTTGCCGAACCGATCGTCGCCGCGACGAAGCGGGGGATCACGGCGTGGGTCTGTGCTGCGGATGGGCTGGCGCGAGAGATCTACCTTCATCTGACCGCCGCGGGCTTCAAGGTACCGAGCGATGTGTCGCTGACCGGATTCGATGGCATCCGTCACCTGCCGGACTGCCCGCCCCTAACGACCATCCAAGTTCCCTGGCAGACCATTGGTGAAGGAGCGCTGGCCACCATGCTCGAGCGCATTGCCAACCCCAGTGCCCCCGCCGTCCACCGTGAATACATCGGCACATTTGTGGAGGGCGAGACGAGCGCACCACCGTCAAAGCGCAAGACCAAGAAGCGCAAGCGATAGAGAGACGGCTTTCCTCCTTCGACACGCCGGGTGCCAGAATGCTGCACTCGGCCCATGAGGGAGTATATGTGTCACACATGCGAACGACATGCTTGCTCTGTGCAAGGGAGACTACAACTCCGCGACCTTCTCCAGTGCGATGCGAACCTGTGTGGTAATGACGTCCCACTCTTTGTCGGCGATCTGCTGCCTTGTGGCCAGCCATGATCCTCCTACCACGCTCACGACGGGAAGCGACAGGTAGTCGTTCATATTGTCAATGCTCACGCCTCCGGTGGGGCAGAAGGTCACGCCGAGTGGCGCATAGGGTGCGGCCATGCTCTTGAGCATGCTGACGCCACCTGCGGCGCCCGCCGGAAAGAACTTGAGGAGCTTACATCCAAGAGCAAGCCCCTGCTCGATCTCAGATGGTGTCATGATCCCGGGAATGAATAACGTACTGTGCTCACGGAAGTAGTTGATCGTCTCAGGGTTGAGCCCCGGAGCAAGCCCGAAGCTGACTCCCGTGTCGATGCACATCTTGGCGTGATCGCTCGTTACAACGGTGCCTGCACCGACAAGCATCTCGGGAAAGGCTTTCTTGATGCGCGCCAGCGCTTCCGGTGCCGCGGCCGTACGGCACGTGACCTCAATCACGTCCATCCCGCCCTTTAGAAGCGCCTCAGCCAGCGGTTCTGCATCGTTGGCATCTTCAATGACAATCACCGGAATCACCCGTTGTTTCAAAAGCTGCTTCAGCATAACAATCTCCCTTTAGCGGTCCACGCGCGCACCCGCGCCAGCCACAAGCTTCTCCACCTCAGTTAGCGAGGCCATTGTTGTATCCCCCGGCGTCGTCATCGCCAGTGCCCCGTGCGCCGCGCCATACTCCACCGCCAGTTGCGGATCATCCAACTCCATCATCCCGTAGATGAAACCGGACGCAAAGCTGTCGCCTCCGCCGACGCGATCCATAATCTCGAGCCCTCCGCGATGGGTAGCGGTATGGAAGTTGCCATCCACCCAGCACATGGCCCCCCAGTCGTTGACCGTCGCGGTTCTAACGCCGCGCAAGGTGGTCGCCGTTGCTTTGAAGTTGGGGTATGTGGCAACGGCCTTCGCGATCATCTTCTGGAAGGAGTCCACGTCCAGATCGGTCAGGTTCTCATCGGCGCCCTCGACTTCAAAGCCAAGACAGGCGGTGAAGTCCTCCTCGTTGCCGATCATGACGTCAACGGTCTTGGCAATCTCACGATTGATTTCACGGCATCTGTCCAATCCGCCGAATCCCTTCCAGAGGGAAGGGCGGTAGTTCAGATCGTACGAGACGATGGTGCCATGCTTCTTTGCTGCCTGTGCGGCTTCGATGACAACCGGGCCCGTGGTCTCGGAGAGTGCTGCAAAGATGCCGCCGGTGTGGAACCAGCGGCTTCCGAGCGTGCCGAAGATGTGGTCCCAGTCGATATCTCCCGGCTTGAGCTGCGATGCTGCAGTCAGGCCGCGATCGGAACAGCCTACCGCACCACGGATTCCAAATCCACGTTCGGTGAAGTTTAACCCGTTGCGAACCGTGCGGCCGATACCATCATAGTCCGCCCACTTGATCTGCGAAGTATCGACTCCACCCTGCAGAATCAAGTCTTCCAAAAGCAGTCCGATTTCATTCTTTGCAAAGGCCGTGACAACGGCAGCGCGCTGTCCGAAGCAGCGTCGCAACCCACGTGCTACGTTGTACTCGCCGCCACCTTCCCACGCACGGAATTGCCGCGTGGTCCGGATGCGGCCTTCGCCTGGATCGAGGCGCAGCATAATCTCTCCGAGAGAGACAATGTCGTATTGGCAGGATTCTGCCGGTCTAATGTCTAGTGAACTCATGACGCTCCCTACTTATAGATGACACCAGCCCGGTAGTCAGCCCAGGCGGTTTCGAACCAGAGATTGCTTTCTGGGATTGGGCGGCACTTTACCCAACGGTTTCTGACCTTTCCATCGGAAAACACGGTTTCCTGCACCTTGGATCGAAAGGATTCGTTCTCGGGCAGAAAGCTCCACGTGGCCTTATCAAGCCGCTTGTGGGCGTGCTGGCCAGACGCATCCTGCACCATAGCGGAGCCGCGCGATCCGACGCCACTATTCACATGGTGGAGCGTGGCGGCCAGATAGATCCAATGTGCAAAACAGAGCTGACGATTACGCATGGCTTGCACCCGCTCGACGGAATTTGACGTTTTACAGCCGCTCGCCTCAAAGGTCTCAACCTGCGCACGTGCCTCTTTGACGGCCTGCTTCAGCCCCTCCAGAGAACGGATATGAGCACCTGCTTTGCTCATGCGCTCCTGAAGTTCTGCACGTGCAGCACGCCAGCTTTCGTTGGATGCTTCGCAGCGCGCAAGAAAACCGGAAACCTGACGAAACTCGGCTTTGACGGCACGATTGAAGTCACTCATGCGCAGATCGCCATCGGCATAGCAATTTGCGATGTACTCAGCGGCACGAATCGAGCCAACCTGACCGGAGTTGAGTGCCGAGCCCCCGGGGCGTGCTACGCCGTGTGACCCATTTACCTCGCCTACAGGGAAGAGGTGCTTGATGTTGGTCGACTCCCACCAGTGGTTGCCAGCCAGACCACCATTATTGTGCTGGGCACAGACGGCGACCTCAAGCGGTTCCGTTGTGATGTCGATGCCGTGATCCTTGTAGAGTCCGATGGCCCCCGGATTCATGTGCGTCAGGCGCGCAATCGGGGTCTTCTGAAATGCCTTGGAGTTCTTCAGATACGAGTAGGCCTCCTCGTCCAGCGCTTTGAAATCGAAGTCTTTCGGATTCTCGCGATAGTCAAGAAAGACGCGACGTCCATGCAGAGCCGTCTCGATGTAGACGAGAATGTCGACGATCGAGGATCCGCCAATGATCTTCTTCGAATCGAACGGCCACTGGTAGCCCTTCAAAAAGACCTTGGAGTTCATTTTCCCGCTATCGGAGAAGTAGTCGCGCATGAACTCGCGAGGATTGCTCTTGCCATCCGCATCAGTGGAAACGAACTTCGGGACCACCTGCATATAGGTGCCGGAGACGTTCCAGCGAAACTTCGTGGAGGCCAGACCATACTGCGCTTCGGGCAGGCCCTGGGCTGTGGCCCCCGCTCTGAGTGCGATGCCGATGGCTCCCGTTTGTACGACCGGATACACGCTGGTCTTATAGAGGCCACCAGGACCACCCACAGCGAACACCACGTTGTCTGCTGCAAATGCGACCAGCTCGCCTTTGGCGTTAAGCGCCAAAGCGCCGCAGGCACGCTTGGCCTTGCCTTCTCCAGTCGTGAGCAGGCTGACCACGTTGACCCGCTCCTGCACCGGAATCTTGCGGTTCTTCACTTCGGCGATCAACGCGCGACACATATCGCGCGATGTGTAGGGACCCACAGAGGTCCCGCGTTGAGCGGGATCGTGGTCGGTCTTGTAGCCGATGAACTGCCCGAACGCATCCTGCGGGAACTTCACGCCCAAGTTGACGAGATTCAGAAAGCCGCGCGCTGAAACGGCAGCTTCGATCAGCGCCAAGTCACCATGCATGCTGCCCGGCATGAAGAAGTTCTTGGCCATTGCCAGGGGCGCATCGAGATCGTTGCCGCACATGGCGCTTTTGTAGTAGGTCTGTTTGTCTGAACCGGTGTTGATGGACGTGCCCATCTTCAACCCTTCGCTAACAATCAAAACATCCTCGATGCCCTGATTGCGAAGCTGTACCGCCGCATTGAGCCCGGCAGCACCAGAGCCAATCACCAATGAGTGCACGCGCGTTACATCCACGTTGTGGTGCTTTCCGATTCTCAGTTTTGTTTTCTTCATAATCTGTTTTTCTGTGGGTGTGGATTACAGCCGTGGCAGCGTGAATCCGCCGTCAATGGTGATGATCTGTCCGGTAGAGTAGCCGATGTCGCCACGCGCCATCATGGCCGCGGTCTTGGCAATATCCTCAGGCAGCCCCCAGCGGCTCTGCACCAGAATGCCCTCTTCAAAAATCAACCGGTCATACTTGTCGGTCACTACGGCAGTCATGTCGGTTTTGATAATCCCGGGCCGGATTTCGTAGACGGGAATCTCAAACTCACCCAGGCGCACAGCAAAAAGCTGAGTCATCATGCTCATGCCTGCCTTCGAGACGCAGTATTCACCGCGGCTCGGGGAGGCTACACCTGAAGACATGGACGCAATGTTGATGATGCAGCCGTTGAAATCCGGATTCGTCTGCTTCTGCTCAATCATCCAGTTTGCGACCGCCTGCGTGAGGAAGTAGGGCCCCTGAAGGTTGATCTTCATCACCCATTCATAGCTCTCCTCCGTGGCTTCAAGGATGTCCGCACGCACTCGAGGAGCCACGCCAGCGTTGTTGACGAGCACGTCTAAACGCCCAAACTTGGTCCTGACCGCAGCCAACATTCCCTCGCGATCCTCTGCAGAGGATACGTCCGCCCGATAGTACAACACGGTCGCACCCGCGCTTTCGAGGCGCTGGATGGCCTCTGCCACGACAGACTCCTCATGGATGTCCATAACCACGATGTCGTGGTCTTCTGCGGCAAGCTTTTCGGCGACTGCAAATCCAATCCCTCGCCCGGCTCCTGTGACTAATGCAACGTTCTTGCTCATATGCTTACCTCTACAGTTCGGGTACATCGACCCAGCATCGTTCTTTCCAGCTCTGCATGCCGAGTTCGGCGAGCTGCACGCCCTTGGCTCCCTCCATCAGAGAGTAACGCCATGGCTCATCCAGCACAACATGACGGATGAATTCCTCCCACTGAATCTTGAAGGCGTTGTCGTATTCCAGGTTGTCCGGAACGGGCGTCCAGCCTTCAAAGAAGTCAATAGTCTGGGGAACGTCGGGATTCCAAACCGGCTTCGGCGTTTCTGCCGCGCTTTGCACGACGACGTCTCGAAGCCCGGCAACGGCGGAGCCCTTGTCGCCATCCACTTGTACCGTGAGCAGGTCATCACGTCGCACGCGGGTACACCAGGATGAGTTGAATTGCACCATCGTACCGTCCTCTAGCAGAAACATGGCGTAGGCGGAGTCATCAGCCGTGCACGCGAAAGGGGTGCCGGCTTCTGCGCGGCGGGTGTCGATGTCGGTCTTGCCATGTGCGACGAGACTCTTGACGGGACCGAAGACATTATCAATGACGTAGCGCCAGTGGCAGAACATATCAATCATCATGCCGCCACCATCCTCGGCGCGATAGTTCCAGCTTGGTCGTTGGGCTGGTTGATCACTGTCCATGCCCGTAAAGACCCAGTAGCCGAAGTCGCCCTTTACTGACAGTATGTTGCCGAAGAAACCAAGTTCCTTGAGCATCTTCAACTTGCGGAAGCCGGGTAGCCATAGCTTGTCTTGCACGACACCGTTCTTGAGCCCAGCGTCCTCGACAAGTTTAGCGATACGGACTGCCTCTTTGGTCTCGGTGGCGGTCGGCTTCTCACAATAGATGGCCTTTCCGGCTTTTACGGCCATCTCGACAAACTTAGCACGCTGCAGCGTGCCGGATGCATCGAAGAAAATCTCGTAGTCGCCATACGTTCCATCCAGAGCGCCCTGCACATCGGTTGTGTAGGCGAAAGCCTCGCCACGCGCTTCCACGCCATACGTCTCGGCAAGCCGCTTCAAGGCATAGTCACGACGCCCCGTCAGGATTGGCTCCGGCATGATGATCAGGTCGTTGCCGATCTGAATGCCGCCCTGTTTGATGATTGCACAAATCGAGCGGGCCAAGTGCTGGTTCGTCCCCATACGCCCGGTTACGCCGTTCATGATGATGCCGATTCTTCTGATTTCCATACTGCTATCCTTCTCTGCGAATTCCCATTCCCCGATTTCCCAATATCAAATCTACCCAATAATAATGGGGCCACCCTCTGGCATCTCGGTGCACTGTGGCTGGGCTCCTTCCGGCAAGGCCGGAACATCAATGCCTGCTTTCGGCAAGGTGCCCGCGAGTTCATGCTTCCAGTGGTCCACATCACCCGCCGGGCCATAGCAGTAGATAAAGTGCAGGGGTATGCTGCCCAGGTTGGTCATCTGATGAAAAACGCCGGGGGGGATCTGCACGATCTGTCCAGCGGTCATCTCCATGCGTTCCTCACCGAGGCACATCTCTCCTTCTCCATCCACGAGGAAGTAGACTTCCTCCGAGTCCTGATTGTGCCACGGAACTTGTCCGCCGTTGGGCTCGAGAGTGACGTACCCCATGCTGAAGTTGGAGCACTGCACTGGCGATGCTCCACCCACAAGATTCTGGGTAAGTCTGCGCGCCGGATAGGTCCGGCCTTCAATCTTGCTTAGGTCTCCAATGATCATGGTGTCTTCCTTCTAATCGTTACCGAATTCCCGTCAACGGAGTCCCGAACTAAAATCGCTTCCCTTTGTTGAGGTGTAGGATAAGGATCTCACAATCCTCCAGAGCTTCGTAGGTGTGCTCCAGGATCGCGTCGAATTGAAGTGCATCGCCTGCTGCCAGGTCGTGCGTCTCATGTGGCAGGGCAATGCGGATCACCCCCTTCAGGGCCCAACACACCTCGTAGTCGTCGTGATGAATCTCCGGCCGAGAGATCCGAGCTCCCTTCGCGCCGTACCCGTGATAACACTCCACGTTCGCGTAGTTTACGTTCTTGAATCTGAAATCGCCGGAGGCGTAGTCGCCAGCCGATTTCTTATGCGCTGTACGGGATTCCGCGAGCGAGATCAGATCCGTTGCATTGATGCCGAACACCCGGCTCAATCTAAAGAGGGTGTCCAACTCAGCCTTGGCCTGGTTGCGTTCAAGCTTCGAGATCGTAGCCGGCGATACGCCGGAGCGCTTGGAGACTTCCCCAATCGTCAGGTCCTCACGCCGCCGTAGATCGCGCAGAACCGTGAAATCAAAACTTGGCGTTATGTCGTCATTCATGAGCTCACAATATCACATCTATATTCGAGGGCAATATAAATGATCGTATTGCGTATCGTCAAAGAAATATCAAGTCTGCTAGCGACACTTAGGACGTGCCGGATTGTCAAGATAAGGGGAAGTGGATGCTGGGAGACAGAGAGTTCATGCGTAGTGCATAATGACTCTTACATTGGGGAGGGTCCGCAATGGATCTTGGTTCTGGAACGCCTCTCCACGGCGAGAAAACCGGGTCAGCAGGGCAAAATAGAGAGATCAAAACGTCCATGTCTAAGATCATCCGTCCCATGTTCAGGCCTAGCCCTGTGTGTCATTATACTTGTCGCCGTATTCGTCGGCCGAAAGGCAGGAGAATGAGGGAAAAGCCTTAGAGATAGGCGTGTACGAGTACGTGCACGAGTACGAGGAGAGGGACCAACTCGCCGTTCTTAATCGCACTCTCTGAATCGCATATCCCGCCGGCATGCCACGGCGTAGCGAAGCGAAGACGGGAGCCGCTCCGAGGGGATCCGTCTTCGCCCTACGGGCTACGCCGGGACAAGTTGGCGATGGAGAGAGTGCGAGTAGGATTGGCGAATGCAACCGTACTCGTACACTCGGATCTCCCCCTCACCAGAGCGTTGGGACAGTAGTGTGACAACAATATGGAATGGAGAAAGAGAAATGACGATCAGCTTACCACTATCCCCTATGGAGTGCCGCGTCCTTGCCGCACTCTTTCTCCTCGCCTGCCTTTGCGTCACACCGGCCTCGGGGGAGCAGCAGAACAGACCGAATAGAGGGCCGAGGAAATCGGGCTATAGGCTTGCGACCAAGCCCATGCCCGAATCTGAAGCGCGTATCGGCTGGTTCAAGGATGCCAAGCTGGGCATGTTTATCCATTGGGGCATCTATTCAACCCGCGGCGGCATCGCGCCAAACGGGGAGCCCATGAAGGGGGCATACACGGAGTGGTATCAGAAGCGGGTTCGCCTGAACAACAAGGCTTACTCCAAGTTGGCCGCCGAATTTAACCCGAAGCATTTCAATGCCGACACCTGGGCGACGATCGCCAAGAATGCCGGGATGAAGTACATCATCATAACGGCCAAACACCACGATGGCTTCTGCATCTTTGATTCAGACTTCACTGCATTCGATATTGCAGATGCCACCCCGTTTCAACGCGACCCCCTGATGGAGTTGCGCGAGGCCTGCGACAAGCACGGTCTCAAGCTGATCTATTACTACTCTCATGCTCAGGATTGGGAGCAACACCATGCATGGCAAACCGACAAGTGGATCTTCCCCGACATGGCAGGAACCCCTGTGGACCACGAAAAGTACCTTACGACAAAGGCCTTGCCGCAAGTCAGGGAGCTCCTAACCAAATACCGTGCGGACGGCATCTGGTTCGATACCCCGCGCTTTGCAGAAGAGGAAATCGTGCCGATATCCACCCGGTTTTCCGAATTGGTTCGCAAAACCAATCCAAAAGCACTGATCAACAGCCGGATCACCCACATTTCCCGTGATCGAGCTTTGCAAGGTCACCTTTTTGACTACATCAGCCTCGGCGACCAGAAGGTGCCTCGTGGCAAGCTGCCCATGTATGCAGAGGTGCCGGACAGCATCCATCACTCGTACGGCTATGACAAGCGCCCCAATGTTCACTACAAGACCGCCGCCGAACTGCTGCCGCGCGTGATTCAGACGGTCGCCCGCAACGCCAATAGCGTGATCAACGTGGGGCCCACTGGTTTGGGTGAAATCCCCGAACAAGCCCAGGCCAACCTCGCCGAGATTGGAGACTGGATGAAGACGCATGGCGAAGGGGTTTACGGTACGCAGCCGACGCCGTATGACTCCTTCTTCGAGTGGGGCGAGATCACCATGCAGGACGACACGCTCTACCTGCATATTCTTGATCGCACACACACCGTAGCCACCCTTCCGCGTTTGGCTTCGCAGATCCAGTCAGCCACGGTGCTGGGCAGCGGTGAAGCCGTGACATTCAAGCAGGACGGCGCCACGGCAACTGTCTCCCTGCCTGGAATCGATGGCGAGTTACCCTATGTCATCCGCCTGAAGTTCGATGCACCTGTCACTCTCAAACGCTGAATGCAGAAAAGAACACAGAATGAGCACAACATCTAAAACAGCAATGGTCATCATTCTGGCTGCCTGTTCCATACAGGCCGCGGAATACCATATCTCACCAAAGGGGCTCGACTCAAACACGGGCTCGAAATCAAAACCCTTCAAGACGATATCGGCCGCCGCGCACATCGCCCAGCCTGGCGATGTGATCACCGTTCATAAGGGCGTGTATCGCGAACGCGTTAACCCGCCGCGCGGCGGAACGTCGGATGAGAAACGTATTGTCTACCAGGCTGCTCCCGGTGAGAAGGCGGTGATCAAGGGTTCGGAGGTTGTCACCGGCTGGGAGAAGGTACAGAACGATACGTGGAAAGTTGTCCTGCCAAACAGCTTTTTTGGCGATTTCAATCCCTACAGCGATGTCATAGGCGGCGAATGGTATCTAACGCCCCGGAAACATCGATTCGACCATCTAACTGGAATGGTATATCTCAACGGTGAGTGGATCGATGAAGCCAAAACGTTGGAACAAGTATTAGCCCCCACTGGTGAACGCCTATGCTGGAAAGCAAAGGTTGAAGATAACACCACTACAATCTGGGCACAGTTCAAAGGGGTCGATCCGAACAAGGAACTGGTCGAGATCAATGTGCGGCAGAGCGTCTTTTATCCCGATCAACCCGGCATGAATTACATCACCGTTCGCGGTTTTACGATGCGCCAGGCGGCCACGCCATGGTCAGGTGCCATGTCCGAACAGATCGGTCTGATCGGAACACACTGGTCAAAAGGATGGATCATCGAGGACAATGTGATCAGCCACTCGATGAACACAGGCATCACGCTGGGCCGCTACGATCTGCCTAAACGCGGTGTTGCCATGCCGGAGGTATCCGCCCCGGGATTTGTGAAGTCGTGCGAGTTGGCGCTCGAGCATGGGTGGTCCAAGGAGCATATCGGCAGCCATGTGGTACGAAACAACCACATCTCTCACTGCGAGAAGAACGGGATTCACGGCAGTCTGGGCGGCATATTCAGCACCATCGAAGGAAATACAATCTGCGACATCACGGTACAAGGCTGGATCGACGGGCATGATACAGGCGGATTGAAACTGCTGGGCTCGCACGACGTGATCATTCGCAACAATCATATCTACCGTACTCACGGCCGGGCCGGCATCTGGATCGACTGGATGGCACAGGGCGCCCGGGTGACCGGCAACCTGCTGCATGACAACCGCAAATGGGACCTCTTTGTCGAAGTCAACCACGGGCCGTTTCTTGTGGATAACAACATCTTCCTCTCAAAAGTCAACTTGCTGGAAGCCTCCGGCGGCGGAGCCTATGCGCACAATCTGTTCACTGGCATCATCAAGCTTCGGGAGGAGTTAGAGCGGGAAACGCCGTACCACAAGCCGCACTCCACAAAGATTCTGGGGATGTCCAAGGTCATCGGCGATGACGAGCGATTCTATAACAACCTGTTCACAGGAAAAGATGGTTTGTCCGGCTATAACAAATGGAAACCTGACCATCTGCAGGCGGTGGGGAACGTCTACCTGGCGGGCACCAAACCCAGCCTCAAGGATCAAGGTGAACTAATTGATAAGGGCTTCAAGCCGGGCGTGAAGCTCTCCCGGAAAGATGACGGCTGGTGGCTGGAGATGGCTATCAATCCCGCATGGGAATTGAAATCGAAACGGGAGATTGTCACCACCGAAACACTGGGTAATGCAAAGATTCCAGATGCACCCTTCGAGAATCCAGATGGAACTCCCTACCGACTCGATGCCGACTATTTCGGGAAGAAACGAAACACAGAAAATCCTGCCCCCGGCCCGTTTGCGGCCCAATCCGGCAAGAAAATCCAGATCAAGGTCTGGCCAGATAATTAATACAAAGAGAGTAAGAATGAATAAATGGGGCTCTATAATATCGCTGAAGATGTCGGGGAATATAGCAACCTATTGAAACAGCATCCTGAAGTAGCACCGCGTCTGATGGATCGCTTGAAGCACGATATTGATCAAGGTCGCTCCACGCCGGGTGCACCGCAGGAAAACGACGGGAACGTTCCTCTTCGCGGGGTGTGGAAGGACAAATAGCTTAGGGACAACTAGAAGCAGATCAGGTGGAACCGGAGAAGAGTAGAAGCTCAAGGAACGCGTGAGATTATCCGGAGGATGACAACGAGCCGTATCACTATCAAAAAACAACAGGTCGAGAGTATGAAGAAAAAATCAATTGCAATCATTCTGGGGATGGCCGCTGCGGTTCCTTTTGCCGGCTGGTCTGATGTGCAGCCCGCGGCCCTGTTTACGGATGGCATGGTGATCCAGCGCGAGACAAACGCGCCGGTCTGGGGGACTGCGGATGCGGGTGAAGAAGTGACCGTCAGCGCGAGCTGGGGTGAAACCGCGGCGACCACCGCCGATGCGGCCGGAAAATGGATGGTGAAGCTGGACACGCCGAAAGCCAGCGGGCCGTACACGATGACGATTCAGGGCAACAACACGGTTGAGATTAACGACGTGCTCTCGGGTGAAGTCTGGTTCTGTTCAGGGCAGTCCAATATGAAATATCAACTGAGGAAGCTGGCTAATGCCCGTCCCAAGGTGACAGAGAAGAAATATGAGCCCGTTTCCGCCTATATAAAGCAGGAAATGGACACAGCCCGGGATGAGATGCTTCGGCAGTTTACGGTTGCCGAAAACACTTCACCCTTTGAGCCGCTGGAGACGTTGAGCGGTCAGTGGGTGGCGTCCTCACCGGAAACCAATCCGGACTTTTCGGGTACGCCCTACTTTTTCGGCCGTGAGCTGCGCAGGGAAGTGAATGTTCCGGTCGGTCTGATCAAGTGCGTCTGGGGCGGCACCCGCGTGGAGTCCTGGATGCCGGCGGAGGCATTCCTGCAGGACAAGGAAATGGCAGCCTATTATGAGGGCCAGATGTCCGGTCTTAAAAAGCGACTGGCATCATGGGATCCAAAGAAGGCAGAGGCAGACTATCAGGCCGCCCTTAAACGTCACAAAGCCAAGGGCAAAGGTAGAAAGCCAAAAAGAGAAACGAATCCGAAAGGCAACCATAAGAATCCCACAACCCTCTTCAATGGCATGGTCAACCCGGTGATCCCGTATGCGATTCGCGGCGCGATCTGGTACCAGGGTGAGTCCCATGGCGCTTCTGCTGCCCATCGGTACGAACAGCACTTCAGGGCAATGATCAGCGCATGGCGCAAGCAGTGGAACCAGGGCGATCCCGCCACGGGCGCGGGACAAGCTTTCCCGTTTTACTTCGCGCAACTGGCTAACTATAACAAACCGGTCACTGAGCCGGTTGAGTTCAACTCATGGGCATTGGTCCGCGATCAGCAGCGCCGGACGCTCGGCCTGAAAAACACCGGCATGGCGGTGTTGACTGATGTCGGTGAAGCCCAGGATATTCATCCGCACAACAAAATAGATGTTGGCAAGCGTCTGGCGCTGTGGGCCTTGAAGCATGACTATAAACAGGATGTTCCCGTTTGCAGCGGCCCGCTCTACAAGAACCACGAAATCAAGGATGGCAAAGTGATCATCAAATTCGACCATGCTGGTTCCGGGCTCATGAGTGGCGAGACGCCGGTGCTGGGCACTGCGCGGGAAACCGGAGAACCGTTGAAACATTTCCAGATTTGCGGAGCCGACAGCCAGTGGAAATGGGCGCGGGCTGAAATCACCGGAAAGGATACGGTAACGGTTTCCCATCTGGAAGTGCGGAAGCCGGTTGTTGTCCGGTATGCCTGGGCGCAGAACCCTGAATCGGCTAACCTGTATAACAAAGAAGGCCTGCCATCTTCCATCTTTACTACTGCAACTGGAGAGTAGAATAATGAAAACCCAAATGATTAAAAACGGATTGTGTGCTGCTGCGGCGCTGTTGGCACTGAATGGCTTCGCGGCGGAGTGCCGCCCTAATATTGTTTTCATTATGTGCGATGATCTTGGCTACGGGGATGTGCAGTGCCTGAATCCGGATATCGGGAAGATCAAGACCCCGTGCATCGACCGGCTCGCCAATCAGGGCATGACTTTTACCGATGCGCATTCAGGCTCGTCGGTCTGCACCCCAACCCGGTACGGACTTCTGACCGGTCGTTATAGTCGGCGTACAACACTGCAGAGAGGCGTGTTTTCGGGGAATGAGACTTGTCTGATCGCCCCGGATCGGCTCACGGTGGCCGGGTTGCTAAAGCGGCAGGACTATGCCACCGCAATCCTCGGAAAATGGCACCTGGGTTTCAAGTATCTGGATCCCAAGACAGGCGAGGAACTGTCGGGAGCGGATCGTCCGCCGATCGGTGTCACCATTCCCGATGGACCGGTAACCCGCGGATTTGACACCTATCACGGGTTTCATCATGCCAGGCATATGGACCGGTTTATTGAAAATGACAAGGTGATCGAGATCCTTGATGCGGTCCATTGCCTTCCGCGTCTGACCGAAAAATCGGTGGCCTATATCGAGAAGTGCGCCAAAACTCCCGGACAGCCATTTTTCCTTTATGTGGCACTTGGATCGCCACATTCGCCGATTAAGCCCACTAAGGAGTGGCAGGGCAAGAGCGGCTTGGGGCGATACGGCGACTTTGTCATGCAGACCGATGCCACCGTCGGGGCGATTGCGGAGGCGCTGGAAAAGAACGGCTTTGCGGGTAATACCTTGTTGATCTTCACCAGTGACAATGGCTGCTCAAAGAATGCCGGGATTGCCGACATGCTCGAAAAGGGTCACTCTGTCAGCGGTCGGTACCGTGGACTGAAGGCCGATATCTGGGACGGCGGACACCGAGTGCCGTTCATCGTCCGGTGGCCGGGTCAGGTCGATCCCGGCTCCACTAGCGACCAGCTCATCACTTTGGTGGATTTCTTCGCTACCGTTTCTGAGATCACTGGCGAAAAGGCGCCGAACATGGCCGAGGATAGCGTGAGCTTCCTGCCGGCCCTTTTGGGAGAGCCCATCCAATCTTCCCGCAAGGGAGTGATCCATCATTCGCTTTCCGGCCATTTTGCTTACCGTCAGGGTAAATGGAAACTGATTCTGGCCCGAGGCTCCGGCGGCGTTTCGTCCCCGATGGAGAGGAATGTTGGTGAGGATGCGCTTCCGGCACAGCTCTACGACATGGAGAAAGATCCGAGCGAGAAGAACAACCTGTACCTCTCTTATCCCGAAGTAGCTCAGGGACTGCTCGCCGACCTGACTGACGATATTCAGAACGGACGCAGCACGGCCGGGCCGGAAGCCACCAATGATGTCACAGACATTAAGCTCTGGAAAAGCGGGGAACCAGGCACGCCGGCAAGGGGTGCGAAGTCAAAGTCCAGGGAGAAACCCCGTCGAACTCGCAGTAAGAAGACAGAATAACGCGAATGGCTTAAGAAGGAGGTGCTTCCGGGATTAGCTGGCCGATTTGTGTATAAAGGACAGGGCAAGCTGGTGGGGGGCGCGGAGATATGTACCGAGAAAAGACACAGGAACCTTAAAAGGAGCGAAGATCACAACATGAAAACCATACCCGCAACCTTGTTTACGACGCTGCTACTTGCCAGCGTGATGGCGGTAACCGTTGAAGCCAGGGAACGAAAAGCTCGCCGGCCGAAGAAGCCGAGTGAAACAGAACAATACGCGGACTCTGTGCCGAAACCCACGTTGAGCGAGGTTCGCTACGGCGATCATGACCGGCATGTGCTGGATTTCTGGAAAGCAGCGTCCGACAAACCGACCCCGCTCGCATTCGTCATTCATGGCGGAGGATGGATGAACGGCAGCAAGGAACGTCTTAATCGCTTTGTCAACGCCGCCGCCTTGCTGAAGGAGGGCATCTCGGTGGTTGCGATCAACTACCGACTTGTGAAACAGGCCAAAGAGGTCAAGCCACCGGTCAAAGCCCCGCTGTATGATGCGGCCCGTGCCTTGCAGTTCGTTCGCAGCAAGGCGGATGAGTGGAACATCGACAAGGAGCGCATTGCCGCCGCAGGTGCTTCGGCCGGAGCCTGCTCAAGTCTCTGGCTGCTCTACCACGATGATCTCGCCGATCCGGAGAGCAAAGATCCCATTGCCCGTGAATCCACCCGTCTCTATTGCGCCGCGGTGAATAACGCGCAAACATCACTGGATCCCCTGCAGATGAAGGAGTGGACCCCCAACAGCAAGTATGGTGGTCATGCATTCGGGATAAACGGGTTCGATGCGTTCCTTGCCGAACGAGAAAACATCCTTCCTTGGATTGCTGAGTACTCGCCCTATGCACTTGTAAGCGCCGATGACCCACCAGTCTACCTGTACTACAAGGGACCCGCGCCCGCCATCGGGGAACCCCAGAAGGACCCCACGCACACGGCCAATTTTGGGCTAAAGCTTCAGGAGCGCTGCACGGAACTAGGGCTAACATGTGAGTTCACCTATCGTGGTGCTAAGCAGGTACGACACGAAGACTCAACCGCCTACCTGATCGCAACGTTCAAGGTGCCCGCTGAAAAATGAGCATGCATGCGTAGTTCTCGGGGAACGGTCACTTTCAACCCGGTGTCGAAATGTAAGAGAAGGGCGTTCAGCCAGTTGGTTATAGCTGTAAGCCATCTTAAGATGTACGGACGGAATTAAGGATAATGTTAAAATGATAGTCATGCCTGCAAACTTGCAACAAACAACATGCGTCTTGGCTGTGCTGATCGCAGCGTGTCTCGGTGTTTCGTCCACGGCCCAAGCGGCGTTGGTTTTTGAAATGGACTTCAACGATGCCGCTGGGAACCAATCACTGTTAGACCGGGGTACGACCGGCATGACTGGTTCGTTTGCCGGAAATGCCACTTACAGCACAAGCGTTGCTCCGGTAAATAACGGAGGGTATTCCGGCTCGTTCAGTGGGACAAACGGTGACAACGCGAACTTCGGCGACATCGACGCGCTCGATGGGCACACCAATATAACGATCACTGCCTGGGTGCAGTCGAGCACGTTAAATTCCGGAGGACCAATTGGTTCGGCTCGAATTGTGTCGAAACGGACAACTTCAGATGGATTTGATCTCTATTACCACGATACGGATGACGAGCTAGAGTTTGTTGCGAATGGTTCTCTTGCGAACGGAGGCGGTTCTTTCGCAGGGCAGCAGTGGACTTGGATTGCGGTCACGTACGACGGAACGAACGCCACCTTCTATACCGGTGATGGTACGACGGTTTCGGCAGGCGACTCGACTGCTCTGGCTAAGGGAGCACTCGTGGCCAACAGCGCCGATCTGTTGATCGGGAATTATAGAACCGGCGAGCGACCTTTCTCGGGGCTGATCGACAATGTGCGGATCTACGCCAGCGTCGAAGATGGCACATCGTTGACCAACATCATGCAGTTTGATGATGCGGAAAATGGCACTCCCAACCCTAGGGTTACGCTAAGCACAGCTGCGGATCCGGTCGATTCGGCCTACACCGTGGATGTCACGTTCAGCAGTGATGTCAGCGGGCTTGAAGCATCCGAT
>JABGOW010000202.1 GCA_018645275.1 Verrucomicrobiota bacterium | reverse complement strand
CTGCTAGCCAGCCCCGGCGAATTCCGTGAGGAGTTGAGCCGCTCGCAGGCGCGCATTGAACGAACGGATTGTTTTTTTGCTGTTGTCATCTTTGACGTGGCCGGACCCAATAGCGGAGGGCTCGCACAGGATGTTGCGCATGTTCTGCTCAATCGCACGCGCACATCAGACTTTGTGGGCTGGTTCGATCGCAAACATGTGGGTGTCATTCTGGATGGCTGCCTGGTCTGTTCTGCTTTGAGTTTCGGAAACTCGATCTGCCGCCAGGTTTCGGAATGGCGCCACCCTCCTCGTCGCGCAACCATCCAGACCTTTCCTGCCAGGTCCGATGCAAGCGAACCCGAGGGCGGTGGGTCATGCGGTAGCTGCGGCGGAGCCGCTAATGCAGGAGACAGAGACAACCCGCTCACACGACCCGTACTTTGCATCCAGAAGAGCGGTTTTCTGCCCTCCTGCATTACGGTTGAGTATGGAACGACCATCGGCGCCGAAACACGCCCCCCTGCTGGAGCGGGACTTCCATGGTGGAAACGCTTCATGGATGTCGCTATATCCCTAGCCGTGCTTGCGCTACTCTCGCCCATTCTAGCCATTGCCGCCCTCCTGGTGAAACTAACCTCTCCGGGCGGGGTTATCTACCGGCAGGAGCGTACGGGCTACTTGGGGCGTCCTTTTGTACTCTACAAATTCCGCTCCATGTGTGTGGCAAAGGCGAATCCTGAGCACGAGGCCTTCATGAAGCACGTTATTGAAGGCGATGACGGTGCCGATGATGAGCCCATGCTGAAACAGATGGGGAACCCGGAGGCGCGAACGACGTGGATTGGTCACGTCCTACGCTGCACCAGCATAGATGAACTACCGCAGCTGGTGAATGTGCTCAAAGGAGAGATGAGTCTGGTCGGTCCACGTCCACCGATCCCTTACGAGGTCGAAGTCTACAAGCGCTGGCACGGCGGACGGTTCGACTCTGTGCCCGGCTTGACCGGACTCTGGCAGGTCAGCGGCAAGAACAACCTGTCGTTCAAAGAAATGGCGCGGCTCGACATTCAGTACAGCCGCAAACTTTCGTTCTGGCAGGATGTGAAGATTCTGTCCAAGACACCGATAGTGATTCTCGACGAGGCGCGACGCGGATTCTGCGGAGAGAAGCGTGACACGGCCACCGCCGAAACGCTTTGCGAAGAGGGTTCGTGACAGAGTTAAGCTCCCTGTGAACGAGGCCCCTCGCACAACTCATAACGCGTGTGCGAATATGCGCCAATGGAAATAAACGTAGGAGGTATGATGAATAGCGTGGACAAGGTCCGCTTGCCAGCCAGGGCCCCGTTCGTATTCGCGCTCATGGCCGCGACCTGCTTTATCCTGGCTGTGATCGTGTCGCCAGAACGGCTTCTATCAATGGGCGTCATGGAGTTCTCTCTCACGTCGGAGATGGAGCGCGTACGGGCCTTGGCGCTCCTCGAGATCCGTATAGGAAAGATCGCTCTAGCCATCGCCGGTGCCCTTCTCCTTGCCTTTGTCCTTCTTTGGAAGAAGTTCTGCAAACTGCCTGTCATCGTGAGAATCTGCAACCATCGCGACCTCGTTCATGATTCCCAGCAGGACAACAAGATTCTGAACTCTTCATTGGCAGTCATCATCATGGGTATGCTGTTGGCGTGTATCCATATTGCTTTTGGAAAGACACATTGGCATCCACGACTATTCGAGCTGCTCAATACGGAAGATGGCATCGTAGAGAACATCTCAGCCCTTCTCTTCCTCGCCTGCAGCATCACATCCCTGGCAACCATAGCGATGACCAGACCCAATGTGCGCAGGCAGACCGTTATGATTCTGTTTGCCATTGGGTTCTTCCTCTGTTTCGGCGAGGAGATAAGCTGGGGCCAGCGGATCTTTGGCTTTGGCACGCCTGAGTCTATGCAGGCCGTCAATGTCCAGAATGAAGTCAACATTCACAACATGTTTGGTGTACTGTCCGACCATATCTTTCTTCTGGCCATGCTCACCTACGGGGTGCTTCTGCCAGCGCTCCAGCGAATCCACCCGTTCTGGCGATCACTCTTCAGTTTGTGGGGACTGCCCATTGCCTCTCCAGGACTGGCACTCGGCTTCTTTATTGTTGCGCTTCTGCAAACCAATGTCATCTGGCGATGTTATCCTCCAGCCGAGGGAATATGGATCAAAGAGATCAGGGAGCTCCTCATGGCGTTAGGTCTGCTGCGCCTTCTTTTTGAATACCGACGCACATTATCTAGCGTTTCAGGCGCCTGATCAACAAGCCCAACAGCCGGAGAGTTATAATCCGTGAGTAAAGCATGCTGAAACAACTTGCTCAGCACACCGTCATCTACGCCGCCGGAAACATCGGAATCCGCGCGGCCTCTTTTCTCCTCATTCCTCTCTTCACGCGAGCCCTTTCGCAGGCGGAGTTTGGACTCCTTGCAACGTTGCTAATGATCAATCAGGTTCTTCTGGTGTTCATGAATGTGGGTATGCGGGATGCTTTCGTTCGATTCTTCAAGCAATCCAAGGACGACGGTGAACTGGCTGCCTTGCTTGGATCCTGCCTCCTACTCAGTCTCGGAATAGGAGGGCTGGCCACCACGGGGATTCTGCAGTTTCTTCAGCCCCTCTTTCGCTCTCTCCTGCACACCGATGTCGTGGGACGCTACCTTCTCCTAACCTGTCTGTTCACATTGGCTCAGTGCCTCTGCACACAGCTGATGAGCTTCTATCGAAGCGACGGTCGTCCTTTTGCTTTTCTCGTGGCGGGGATTGGCTGCGCATTCCTGCTGCTGGTTCTAAACGTCCTCTTCCTGACAAAACTCAACTGGGGCATCAATGGTGCGCTGTGCGCCTATCTCCTAACCTACGGGGCAGCCCTGTTGGCACTTGCCATTCACATCATTCCGCAGACGGGTTTCGCCGTTTCGAAAACAGCGGTGCGCAACGTCGTACAATTTGGTTTCCCATTGGTATTGTCGCAGATTTCGGACATCTCTATCGTCGCCCTGCCGACGTTCTTCTTGAGCCATTACCACGGATTGCGAGTCGTCGCCGTCTTTGCCGTGGGGCAGAAACTGGCTCAGCTTCTTGTGCCATTCCTGGTGCTCCCGTTCCAAATGGCACTGGAACCCATGATTTTCAACAACCTTGAGCACGAAGAACTGCACGAGAAACTGAGCAACATGCTGACCTATTTCGTTCTGGTCTTTGTCGCTATCACGCTTCTGTTTATGGCTTCTTCCAGAGCGTTGCTGTTCCTGGCGGCACCAAAGGGATACGACGGCTCGGCCCTGGTCCTGGCCGCACTTCTACCTACAGTACTGTGGTTGGGACTGGCCAATTTCGGGCGCGTCCTTCTTCACATTCGCCTGCGAACCGACATCACCGGTGGGTTTGGTGTCCTGTTTGCCCTTGTCAGCCTCGGTCTCTATCATACCCTCATCGGAAGGCACGCCACGGAGGGAGCCTTAGTTGCCGCGAATGTGGTCAGACTGCTTCAAGGCACCGTTATGATCTTTTTTGGTCTGCGGGTCTTCCAGATCCCCGTCGATGTTAAGCGTCTATCCATAATTGGGGTTGGCTTGCTAATGGTCCTTGCTGCCTTTATCGCATCGCCATGGCTCTCAACCATCCCCTTCTACACGGCAACCGGTGTTTTGGCCGCCGCGGGATTCGCCGTCCTCAGGTGGACTAACTTCCTTACCGAAAAAGAGCAGGCCTTTATTGACCATCTTCTGGAGCGATGCAAATGTATGTTCAGGCGATGAAGACTCCTGATAGTAGCGGCAAGGCCCGACAAGACCGTAGTCTGGCACGCGCGATGAAACTTGCGATGGTGGTCTGGTCGGTCACGATGGTGATTAACGGTTCTTTCATTCGCCCGCGATCATCGGCATCCTTCGCCGTAGTCGACTGGCTTGTCATTCTGCGACTCATCTGTGCCGCCGCTGGCATCGCTTTGGGGGCCTATCTGATCGCCAAGAGACGCATGCACCTCGGGAAGGGAAGCATGCTTGTTATTGCCTATCTCGTTATCGCCCTGTTGTCTTCCCTGTTTAGCGAGCACATCCGCCAGTCGATCGGCTACTCGGCATTACTGATCGGTGCCGGTCTCCTGACTGTCGGACTCGTATCCTGCCAGACCAAAGTCGCAGGGCTCATCCAGCTCGAAACGCTCTTCTTCGCCGTTTTGTGTTTCGCTGTCATCAAAGACACGTGGCTTGCCCTTTTTGCCCCCGAGCTGCGGGATGCCATGATCACATTGACGGTACCCGCTAGACTGGGAACCGGGTTGGTTCCACCAAACCGACTGAGTATCATGGGTGCCATCGCGTTCTGGATATCGTTCAAGTTCAAGCCGAAACGCTCCGTGCTGCTTCTGTGGGCTCTACGCGTCTGTCTCTGTTTTGTTGTTCTTGGAACACGCAGCCGCGTCTCCTTGCTCGCCCTCATGGGGGGCGGCGTTGTGTGGCTTTGGCTGCAATACAAAGCCGCGGAGCATAGAGGAATTGCGGCTCGAGGTGGGTTAGTCGCCCTGCTGCTCTCGGGGGTTATCCTACTCGCCCTTCTCTTTGCCTGTGACTTCGGTCCTCTGATGTCTCTGCTGGAGGTTGTTAACCGAGGAGAGGACGTCGCCACGACGATGAGCCTGACTGGCCGTACCGATATATGGGCTCTGGTATTGCGGAAGCTTGCTTCTAACCCGCTGACGGCTATCGTGGGACATGGCTACGGCACCAGTATCTTGATCATGCGCGATCTGGCCCAGTCGCTCTCTTTCATTCCGCGACATACCCATAACACGTTCTTTGAGTTTCTGCTGACCATGGGAATCCCCGGGGCGATTCTCTGTGTTTCCTTTTTTCTGTATGGGTTCAGGTGGAACCAGGTTTACCGCAAAAGCAGACCAGGCGATGAACGAAGTCGTCTTGCCAATATCGCGACAATTATCCTAATAATCATATTTCTCAACGGTATGACCGAGACGTATATCGCCAGGCAGGTCAATTTTGTCCTCATGGCACTGCTCACGTATACGGCCATACTCGGGCAGATTGAGTGTATCGAGGAACGTGATGCGGATTCGTAGACGAACGGTCTTAGGGAGCTAACCTCATGTCATTTGTTCTAATAACACCCGTAAGAAACGAAGAGAGCACGATCGAAGAGACGCTGCTCTCCATGGTCAATCAGACGGTTAGGCCCGCTGAATGGGTCATCGTTGATGACAACTCGACAGATCAGACATACGCGCGTGCCAAGCCCTATGCTGACGCGCACGGGTTCATTCACTTGGTCCGGAATACCAACCGTAAAGAACGTGACATGGCAGCCCGGATACACGCCATTGAGTTTGGCATCGAGAACCTGACTACTGATGACTACGCATGGATTGGCATTCTGGACGGGGACATCAAGCTGGATCCGACATACTATGAATCCATGCTGGCCAAATTCGAGGCGTGTCCAAACCTGGGGCTGGCGGGCGGTGCCCTTTACGAGAAGATGGGGGATCTGTTTGTGGACCAACGTATCCACGAAGATAGCGTTGCCGGAGGTGTACAGCTCTTTCGGCGTGAGTGCTATGAAGCTATTGGGGGGCTAACCCCCCTTCCCAAAGGGGGGACGGACTCCCTGGCCGAGGTGATGGTCCGCATGCATGGCTGGAAGACAAAGACATTCAGCGATACGCCCTTCTATCACCTGCGGCCGCTTAATGCCGAAACGGGAAGCTTCTTCTATGGCAAGTTCCAGCTCGGAGAGCGGGACTATATGATCGGGAATCATGTGCTGTTCCAGCTTTTTCGCTGCGCCTACCGGATTAAGGAGCGTCCCTACGTCATCAGTTCTATCTTGCGCCTGCTGGGCTATACCTGGTTATGGGCCTCTAGAAGCAAACGTTACTTCCCGGACGACGTCGTGCGCTTCAAGCAGGCCGAGCAGCTCCATCGCCTCAAAAGGCTCTTCCACATAAGCGGCGAGCTACAACGCGCGGAATCGAAAACGAACAGCAGGCAAACCAACGATTCTGACGAGGACAAACAATGAAGAACAAACGTGTACTGATGGTGCTGTACAAGTATTTCCACGAGGATCCGCGCCCCCAGCGTGAAGCGGCAGCACTTGTCCGGAATGGGTACACGATTGATGTGATCTGCCCCCGCCCCTCTCGAGACCACCATTTCGAGCGGGAAAACATGTGCTTCTCCGGCCCTGTTATAGACCGGAAGCGTGGCAGCAGGTTTCGTTACGCGTTCGAATACGGAACCTTTCTTGCCTACGCCTTTCTGGCTAGCGCGTACCTGCAACTGCGGCATCGTTACCGAGTTGTTCAGATCTTCGTAATGCCGGAGATCCTCATGCTGGACGGACTGATTCCGAAACTGCTTGGCGCACATATCCTGATGGATTGGGAAGACCCCTCGACTGAAGTCTACCTGGCAAAGTACTGTGACGACGATGGTGGCGGGAGGCTACTGAAGGTGCTCCAGTTGTTTGAGCGTCTTGGGCTTTCGATTGCGAATCGTGTCATTGTGCCAAACATTGGTTTCACGAGAGCATTTGAACAGCGCGGTCTCCCCGTTGGTAAGATCGACGTCGTGATGAACGGTGTTGACAGCGCGCTCTTCACCGAGGAAGGCAATAGCATTCCGCACCGCGACGGCAACGGACGGTTCGTCGTGTTTTACAACGGATCAATCATTCCACGGCACGGCCTACATATTCTCATTGAAGCCATGCGAAAAGTCGTCGACGTTGCCGGGAACGCTGCCGTTCTAAGGATCATCGGCCATGGCGAGCCGGGGTATATAGCCAGCTGCCGAAAGCAAATCGAAGAAGCCGGCCTGGGCTCCAGTATTGAGTGGCTGGGCCACGTGAATATCAAGGAGATCCCTGGCTTGGTTGCGAGCTCGTCAGTGGGCGTTATTCCAAACCTCGAGAATGCATTCACGCGTATCAACTTCCCGCAGCGCATTTTCGAGTTCGCCACGTTAAAGAAGCCGCTTGTCATCGCCAGAATGGATGGCATTGAAGACTATCTCTCAGAACGGGATGTGGCCTTCTTCCCGCCGGGAGATCATGATGCCCTTGCGCACAGGCTCATAGAACTGTACCGTTGTGAAAAGGACTACCAGGTACTGGCGGAAAACATACACAGCACCTGCGCCGGACTTGAGTGGGAGCAAACCTATCTTGAACACGTCAACCAAATGGTAGAGCGAACATGATGGCGACGGAAAGAGATGTGACACGGAAGGACGCGAAGGAGCCGCGGTATGTGATCATCGGCGGATGCGGAAAATCGGGAACAACATCGCTCTTCTACTACCTGTCCGACCATCCCGACATAAGCCCTGCGACAACAAAAGAACCGGGCTTCTTCTTTGACGAAGACTACCCCGCAAAGTGTGTCTGTAACTTCAGCGATGGTCTTGCGGATTACGAGAAGCTCTTTCCGCACTGGACGCCTGGGCAACTCCGATTGGAAGCAACGCCTGAGTATATCTACTCCCCCGAAACCGCCAAACGAATCAAAGAAACGCTGCCCGATGTCAAGTTGGTGTTCTCACTGCGTGACCCCGTGGCGCTCTTCGAATCCCTGTTTCTGTTCGCTCAACAGCGCGGAAAAATACCAAATGACACGACCCTCGAGGAGCATATCGACGAACAGCTGCAACGCTTCGAATCCGGTCAGCGAATGGAGGGCCCTTCGCACCTCGAGATGGGAAGGTTCGCGCTCTACCTGAAACCGTTTCTGGACCTGTTTGGAAGGGATCATATAGAGGTGGTGTTTCTCGAGGATCTAAAGCGGGATAGCCTGAAAACCATACGGAGCATCTGTTCCTTCTGCGGGATAGAGCCGGACTTCTATGACTCCTATACGTTCAAGGTTCACAATCGCACGGTTCCGGTGAAGTTTCAGGCAGTCAGCCTGGCTCTCAACTCGCTGCGCGGACACCTCAACAGGCTCACCCGCAACCACCCCCGCATACACGATCTGATACGCTGGGTGCACAGGTCCCTGTTCGAGCCTTTGTGGTTTTGCCTCAACAAGATGGGAAAGAAGCCGGAGCAAGCCCCCGTGTCCGACGACGCAATCGTGCGGCTCAGGACATTCTACGACGGCGAGAAGCAGGCGTTGGAAGACCTACTTGGCATCACGGTCCCGTGGTAGGCCGAAGGGGAGCCCTTTCATGAAGCGCGTATTCTCCGTAGCGTTGCAGGCTCTGCTGCTCATCCCGCTTGCCGAAGCAAACCTTGTCTACAACGGATCCTTTGAGCTGGGAAGAGGCAATAGCGGAAAGCCCAAGGGATGGGAAACGTCAGGTCATCGCGACATCAGGCAGTCCCTTGGACTTGTGGCCGGGCACAGAAGTGACCACGGTGCGGAGCTTTCATGCAGCGCGTACAGGGAGAGCGAACCGGCCGCGCATGTCATGGCCTGCCAAGTGGGACGCATTGCCATTAAGAAGGATCAGTGGTACCGCCTCAGCTTCTGGTCCAGGGGAAGCCATATAGACCGACACATCTGCCAGGCTCGGTTGATGGATATGCGAACATGGAAGTCGTCGGGCATTAGCGTATTGTTTGCGGCAACACCGACATGGCGCTATTCCGAGACATTCGGTCGAAGCACAGTCGACATCCCCGCTTCAGATAGTCGGCTTCAATTCTGGTTCAATAGCACGGGATCTCTTTGGCTTGATGATATCAAACTGGAACCCGTCGAGATGGAGGCCGGCTACCGCCCTGAACTTCAGCCCGGCGAGACACGCAACCTGCTCTATAACGGCAGCTTTGAGTGCGGGCTGGCGGGCTGGGGCAGTTACACGCCGGAGCTGCCGGCATGGCCCGGTAATCTCTTCCGGCCTCTGTGCAACATCGACACAACAACATCTTCGGTTGGCACACACAGCCTGCGCATCGAGGCCAATAGCCCCGAGGCCCCAGTGTTTCAGTGGGACTACCGTGATGCTTCACCAAAGAAGATCAAGTCACCCTTCGCTGCACACCGGGGATGGGCCAAGGTTCGTGCCGGACAACCCTATACATTCTCCTGCTACCTGAAATCCAGCAAACCAGGGATGGCTTGTGCGATACGGATGAGACAGAGCGAAGGGCGTTCTCAGTATCAATACACTAATGTCGGGACATCATGGCAGCGCCATTCATTTCGCTTTGTCCCTGAATCCAGCCACATATGGTTGTCTGTCGGACCAAAACCAGGACGCCCCCGCAATGGAGAGCGGGCGACGCTGTGGCTCGACGGCGTCCAACTCGAGCTGGGATCTCGGCCTTCGACGTTCAGGCACCGCTCTCGTATTGAAGTTGCTCTGAGCACATCTCAGCCTGGCAATATCTTCTCTAAACCGAAGGACGGCATCAGACTCAGCATCGACTTCCACAACGCTTCTGCGGAAACGCAAAACGTGGTTGGACGCCTGGTTGCGATGGATTTTTTTGATCAGGAGGTGCTCAACCTGCATGTTGAACAAGAGGTCCCAGCACTTGGGCGAGCCAGGAAGCATTTGAGCGGCATCCTGGCCGAGCGACAAGGCTACTACCGCTTTGCCTGGCGGCAGGATGGCATGAGTCCAGATGCAACGCCATCTCTGCGCACCGCACTCCTGTCCCCCTATCCGTATTCTGACTCAGCCTTTGGCATGAATCACCCGTTTCCGTGGAAATTCATGTTGCCCCTGTGCAAGTCGGCAGGGCTAACATGGATGCGAAACTGGGCCGTTTCCTGGGAGGCCGTTGAACCTACGCAAGGCAGTTGGGACTTCTCACACACAGACGTCTCTATTTCGCGCATGCAGGAAGCGAAGCTCAACACGTTGCTGCTCCTGCCTTTTCCCTCAGCGTCTTGGAACAGCACCGCAACTGAAGAAGGAAAGCAGGATCATGTCACAGCCTATGCCTCACGTATTCCGGGCAGTTTCCAGAACTACATTGAGCAGAGCGTACGCCAGTATCGCGACGGTGTTGACTGTTTTGCCGTATTGAACGAACCGGTCTATACCATGTACGCCCTTCCTGAGCGATATGGCTACAGTACGGCAGATTACGTCAGCCATCTCGAAACGGCGTACACCGTCATCAAGGCCGAGAAGCCTGATTCCATCGTTATTGGTGGCATCGGTGCATGGACTGACAGGCATTGGGTCCGAGAGTTCATCGAGGGGGGCGGGCTGCAGTGGTGTGATGTCATGGACCTCCATCTCTATCCAGCAACGATACCACCAGAGCTGTTTGAGGCCGATTTGGTGCAATGCCGTAACCTGATGCAAAAGCATGGTGGTGCCAAGCCTATGTGGTTAACCGAGTTTGGGTGCTACGCTGATGATGATCCGCACATGATCCCAAGCCCCACAATCGGAGACAGCGCCATGAGCCGAGCCAATTGGCCCAATGAACGTGCCGCTTCTGAAGCGCTTGTCAAGACAGCCGCCGTCTTCCTTTCGACCGGCGTTGAAAAGATATTCTATCATGGCGGCACCTGTGGCGTGATCAACGAGAAGTGCGGTGGGTCCGTCTTCTTTGAATATGGCGGCACGCCCAGAAAGATGTACGCCGCTCAAAATGCCCTGGCCCGCATCCTCGGCCCCGCGCCGCAACCAATCGCCGTGCCTCTACGAGCCGACGGGGTGAGTGTATACGGATTCGATACCGGCAACCGCATTTCAGCAATCGTCTGGTCGACGAACGGAGAGATGCGAAGGATCAAACCGGGACCAAATGTTGCGGGTGCCGATATCATGGGAAATTCCATTAAGGTCGAGACACTTGAAGTCTCGGCGACACCCGTCTACCTCACGGCACCGGTGGCGGCAGACCTTGCGTTGGATTAACGGCTCTGGTAATTTCGCGCCGCGTGAGGACGTGCCTCTGATCGCATGCGTTGACGTCAAGCAGAACAGGGAGAATCAGGTTGAAGGGCCTTCTGAAATACATCCAGTTTGTGATGCGCTCAAAAGGGGTCGCAGGAGTTATCCCCCGCGCACGCATGCTGCTGGACCGGTTCGATCTCAGCGGAAAGAAGATGGGGAATGCTGTCGCAGGAATCAACGCACTTGGGGCTAAGTACCGCTTTAAGCCGGCGATGATTGTACCCGCCGTAGTCCTCCAAAGACATAAGCGTCTTCTGCAATATGCTTCCGGCGAGGATCTCGAATTTGCCATTCATGGATATACACACAAGAACCATCGGCCCTGGAGCCTGGAGAAGCAGAAAGAGGAAGTGGAGAAGGCCAAAGATGTCTTTGATGAGATGGGCATGCCCTATTGCGGTTTTCGCGCCCCCTACTTGAGCTGCAACTCCGACACGGATGTCGCACTCAATGCGTGCGGCATCGCGTGGAACAGTGACCAGGGCATCATGTGGAACTATAGCGAGCAGTCATCACGCGACAGCTACAGCACCGGCGAAGCAATTGACATCCTCTATGATCCAGACGACGCAAGCCAGACGCTTGCAATTCCGCGCATGCACGAGAACATGGTCTGCATTCCCCTCGTGTTGCCGGATGACGAGATCCTTGTGGACCGGATGGGAATCCAGGACAGCAACACGATCACGGGAATCTGGTGCGACATTCTTGAGCAGACTCACGCCCGCGGAGACGTCTTTGTGCTGCAGTACCATCCGGAACGGTATGTCTTCTGCAATTCGTCGATGGAGGCCCTGCTGGCGCACATGGCCCAGTCCGATGGCCGCTTCTGGGTGACAGATATGCGCCTCATTGCCGAGTGGTGGAAGGCGCGTGATGCGTTCAGCTTTGCGATCTCGAAGTCACCTGGCGGCGCCTTTGAGGTACAATGCACATGCGATGACCGGGCGACAATCCTAGTTCGGAATGTTCCGGGGACCTCAGCGCCATTCCACCGCGGATACGACTACATTGAGGAAAGACAATTCAGCTTGAACACGGACGGGGTAAAGCCCTGTATCGGACTCCATCCACAATGCACGGCGGATCTGCAGACATTCATCAAGGAACTTGGTTTCGCGTATGAGTTAACCGAAACCGATTCGGATTACAGCGTATTCTTCGATGATGCCACCATCTACTCGGTGGCGACAGAGGTCGATATTCTGGATAGGATCGAGCAGAGCGGCCAGCCCTTGGTGCGGTATTGGCCCTGGCCTGATGGATACCAAAGCGCATTTGCCACGAGTCATGATTTGGACTGTATGACGCTCGGGGACTTCGTTTACCGCGCGTTGGGGTGGTAGCGTCGAAGGCTATGTTGCTGGACGTTGAGCGGCCTTGAGAAAACGAGGGTTGAGTCTGTGAAACGAAGAGACATTATTGTGCTATCGGCATTGCTGACACTGGTCGGCAGCGTCTATTTCTCAACGTTGGCAGTCAATCATTGTGAGGCCGAAGATAGTCTCCGGTATCTAAAGACAATCTCAACAGGAAGTGTGCAGGAACAGTTCCACCCTCACCATCTGCTATACCATATTGTCAACTTCTCACTGTATCATGGAATCCACGCTCTCGGTGTAGAGGCTTCCGTGGAAGCGACAGCGCAATCTCTGAATGCGGCATTCGGTCTTCTTGGCTTAGCCGTTCTATTCGCCCTCATGACGCGCCTGGGCCTCTCTTGGTTCTTGCGCGTCATCTCCCTACTGTTCCTTGCGTCTTCTTACGGCTACTGGTGGTACAGTGTTGAATGTGAAGTCTATATTATGCCGCTCCCCTTCATTCTCCTCGCCTTCTATATGATCGCCGGAATGTACACGGCTTTCTCTTCCCGTCTGAACCATGTTCTGCTTGCCATCTTTTTCGCGCTGGCCGTCCTGTTTCATCAGCAACATGCTCTCTTGCTTGGACCCATCCTGGCCGGATACGGCTTCACGGCCATGACGAAGCGTGATGAGATCCCTGCAAAAACAATTCTTGCCCGGCTAGTGCTTTTCGGATGCCTTAGCGCTCTATTCGTGGCGGCGCCCTACTTGTACGTCATCTTTCTTATCCATGAGCTTTCTTCCGTTGCAGAAATCACTCACTGGGTGCTTGATTATGCTGCCTCGGGAATGGATGAGGGCTGGAGCATCACCGGCTTACTGAAGGGTATCCTCTTTGCCCCGCGAGTCATCTTTGGGGCTCACTTCGTCTTCTGCTTCAACGGGGTCCAGCGTGTGTTGGCCCGTGCCCTGCCAAGCAAAGCTCTTGGCGAGGAGTTCTTTCTGGTCTCTGGCCTCTCGAAGGCCCTTGTTGCAACACTGTGCTCGCTCACCATCGGATTCGTCAGCAGTTTGTCTGCCGTTCTTGTTGCTGCATTCCGCAATCGCGCACAACTCCAGCATCACATGCGCTCGATGCCCGAAGCGGCCCGTTGCTTCTGCTTCTCTGGCGGCACCTTTGTGCTCATCTATGCCGCATTCAACGTCTGGTGGGAACCGCAGAATATTGAGTTTTGGATCGCACCGTATCTAATCGCCATTGCGATACTCTCGGTTATCGTGGCACCCCTGGGCCAAACGCGTTGGGTCCGGTACACGCTCCTGTTCGGCGTGGGGTGCCTCTTTGCTGCGAACCTACTGGGGAGCGTCCTGCTCCAGCAGGACCATGAAAAAGACTACTGGTACACATTCAACCGTTACGCCATTGAAGCGCTACGTGCAGATGACCTCGTGGTTTCGGGCGTCACGAAGAAGGGCGCCTCCTATATCTCAGATGGGTACGTTGACTTCTACAGTCAGGCCGAGACTTTCCTCATTGGAAAACACATTCGGGAATGCCCGGAGGATGCAGAGACGGCTGCGCTGAGGGATGCTTTGCGTATCAGGATTGCAGAGAGCAATCCGCGCCGACTACTCTTTATCATGCCACACGAAACGGGCCTTACGGATGCGGTGGGTGCGGCGTTTTTGGAAGACTACCTGACCGATACGGCAGTGATCCACCGGGATGACTACCAGACGGTTTATCACTATACTGGAAGACTCAATAGCGACTGACGCCAACACGCGACACGCAAGGGGATAGCCATGAAGACACTGCTCTGGAACTGTGGACAACGCTTCTTACACAAACTGGCCATGATCGCGCCTGGCGGGTTCTCGCTGCGCCCAAAACTCCACCGCTGGCGCGGAGCGAAAATCGGCAACAAGGTCTGGATCAGCCAATACGTCTACCTGGACGAGATTCACCCGGAGTCGGTTTTCATAGGAGACAACAGCAGCATCGGCATCCGCACCTCAATTATTGCGCATCTCTACTTTGGAGCTCGGAAAGAGACGAATCCTGCAGACCCTGTGCGCATTGAGGACGATGTTTTCATTGGACCGCATTGCGTCATCTTGCCAGGCGTCAAGATTGGAAAGGGCGCGGTTATTCAGGCCGGAACCGTCGTATCGCGCAACATTCCGGCGCATGCACTCTGGGGACCGCAGCAGAACCGCCCCATCGCCCGGGTGAGCGTCCCCTTGACCGCGCAGACTTCATACGAGGACTTCAGTGCTGGCCTTACGCCTTGGTCTATGAAGAAGTAGCCGTTGCGAACACATGAAGACGTAGTGCTCGTATGGAGAGCAGCAGCCCAACCATTTCGCACGTCTCCTCAAGCGTTGAAACGACGGCATAGACCACGGCAATACCCGCTTCGTGTCGGCGCCCGCAGAGCGCCTCGCTTACCAGTTCAAGAGCAACAGCACCCAAGATGTAGATCCCGCCTGCCACGAGAAGACGCCTGCGGACCTGAAGCTCCTGCTGCAACACGAACCGGACAAACAGGATGCCGACCCCCAGCGCAATAATGCCTGCTCCTGCAGAAGGCACCGGAACGGCCTGTACTGCCCGCAGTAGCATCTCCGCGACGGGACGCGCCCCTACAACCATCACGGCGACAATAGACAGGCTGGCGCCGCCGAGGATCCACCACCCTACCGGTAAGGGAGTCTTCCCTCGTGACCGGATGCCTATCGTGAAAGCCAAGCCGGCATTGTAGACCAACAGCAGAACGGAAAACCAAAAGGGAACATTGAAACGTGTCGCACCAAAACCAAAGGCTGTTTCGACATAGAGGGGAGGGCAGGAGCCAAGTGTCAGGTGCAGAACCTCTGCCACCAGGTGCATGATCCATAGGACAGCCGAACTACACACCAGGATGCGAAAGCGCAAATCTGAGACACCATCTTGTTTTCGCATCTGTCTATGCCTTAGAAAGAAGAGGTGCCTACTTTCGGCTGACACACCGAATCGAACCAATGACAGGAAGCGAAGTGAAAAGCGCGACATCCGAAGCGCGGCGGATCGTATGATCGAAGTACTCCGTGACGAATGCGACACCACAGCCTGCGGTGATCCCAAAAAATAGCCCCAGGACCGCGATCAACGGGATACGCGGGAACGTTTTATCAGCAGTGAAGGCGGCTCGACTCAACACAGTCACATCTCCAGAAGCCTCGGATGCGCCAATCGCTGCGCTGATTTCCGCCTCCTCGCTGCGCCGTGCGAATGATTCATACGAAACACGCAATAGATCTGTTTCACGTGATAGCTGTCGAAACCGCATCGCTTCGCCCTGAAGCTCATCGGTACGGTCCTTCAACTCGGCCAACGAGAATTCCAATAGCTTGATCTGAGCCGCAAGTATCTTCAGTTTTTGACCCGCATCGCGGTGGATTGTCTTAACCTCTGCCCTTAGCCTCGATGCTAAATTGGCTATGTTTCTGTCCAGCGCCTGCATCTGGGGACTCGCTTCAAGGAATTGCCTCTCCATCCGACCACGTTCAATCGTCAGCGACATCAATTGATCATTGAGTGTATCCAGTACCGTGTTCTCAAGAAAAGCAAAGTGGGAAACCGTCTCATCCACCAAAGCGCTGGCTAGCATCGAGACCCGTTGCTCCTGATCCATGTAACGGTTCCTCAATTCGCTGTGGCGATCAACTAGCGTTGTCTCTAAGTCGATGTTATTCGAAATCTCGTTTTCCAGATCCAGAACCGAAGAGGCGTCCGTTGCTGTCACCCGTTTGGCCTCCAGCTCTTGCAAACGGCCGTTATAGAAGTCACGCTGCTCTCGGAGAAATAGCCTCTGGTCTGGTGGGTGAAGAACTGTGACACGGTACTGCAGATACTCAGACATCAGCGTATCCAGGAAGCGTTCAACCCGGATAGGATCGGACCCCTCAATCCGTAGCCTGATCACGTTTGAACCCTCCACAACGCCAACCTTCAAGGCGCTCTTCAGGATGCCCTGGACCACTCCGGCCATTTCGGCATCAACGCTTGAGTCAGTGGCTTTGCGTGCAACGAGGGAGGAAAGCCACCGCTTGACCGCAGAAAGACCACCAGCTCGCCGTCGCCCCAACACATCAGCTGGAGCCTCGACCTCCCCCAACTTCTGTAGCTTGACAATCGTGCGCTGAATCAGAGCCCCCGAGAGCAGGAGCTGCTGCTCTGAAGCAAGGTCGTGCTCAGTCGGCGCTTCCACCCTTTCATCCGCCGCATTCAAAGATGCGGTACTGCTCTGTACGGTTTTGGAACGCAGAACAAGGGATCCGCGCGCCTCATAGATCGGCGTGGAGAAGAGCGCGAAAGCGAGCGCGAAAACAGCGACAAGGACCGACGTCCACACAATGATCGGTATGCGGCCAAAAATGATCTCGGCCAGCTCTCTTTTCCAGTCGTCAGCTGCCATTATCGGTTCCTGTATTCGTAGTTGGTTTCTGTCGTCGTCGTCGAAGTGTCCCCTGTCGAAGTCTCTGTCTGCACGCTCCTCACGGTACCGACTTCTCTTCCGAACAGATCGTAGTCCAGGGAGAATCCCCAGCCGTTGAAGAAGAGGATGCGCTGAACGTCCTCGGCGACATCTCCTATCCGAGAGATGGTCCTCTTAGGCACATAAACGATATCGTTTGGTTGCAGATAGAAGAAGAAGCTGTCTTTCCTGAGGTGCAGGGCAGACTTGGCATTGACCCGCATCCCCACCATCTTTCCGGCTCGGCGGCGCATCACGACTACGCTGGCCAATTTGGCGGTGCGCAGTGGGCTCCCAGCCAGAGCCAGGGCTTCAACAACCGTGGTCGGACGATCGACTTGGTAGGCGCCCGGCGTTCCGACTTCTCCCAGTACGTAGACACGCGATCCCATATGCGCTTCCAGCGAAAGCGTGGCAGAAAGGCCCGGAAGCACTTTGGCATACCGCATATTCATCTCACGCTGTATGGTCTTAAGCGTCTTTCCCGACACCATCAGATCGCCAACCATAGCGAACGTTGCCCGACCATCGGGACGAACGGTGACCAGACGACTCAATCCGCGGCCGTAGGAGCGCAAATCATCTTTGAACTCACGTATCGCATTTCGGAAATCAGGAACCGCTACAAAAAGCTCTGGCTTGCGTAGGATATCAGCATACGCATCCTTCAACTGTTGAGTGAGCTGCCCAACCGTCAGGCCCGCCGCCTTAACTTCCCCGAGGTAAGGAAGAGAGATGTTCCCGTCCGGTCGGATAATGGCAACCTCGTTTAGATTCGGCATATCAGGGAACTTCACCTCTATCTGGTTGTCGATGGAAAGATGAAACGCCTCCTGTCCCTTCCAGGAGTTGATGTGGAACATAACGTCCAGAACATCGCCGGGGGCAACAAAGTAATGGTCAAAGCGGTCGGCCCGGCCCTCTTCCCCATCAAAGCTGAACCTGATCTCCTCCATTTCGATTTCAGGACGATCTGCAGAAAATAGGGCGCAGCCTGAACCGGTACCGATCAACGTTAAGCCTGTGGCAAGAAAGCGCGCGCACGCTATGACCGGGATGCCTGATAGGCCTTTTCTCGACTCGCGCCGTGCTAGCATTACACGCTCCCGTACAGGAATTTCGGGATATAATACCGCCGCTTGTTGAGAATCACACCGAGGACTCTGCCCCCAACGCCAAGCAATTTCTCCTGTGCTGTCTCGAGCACCTGCCACTTGGTGCGCTGGCATTCGGCAACCAGCAGGATGCCGTCGACATGGGGGGCTAGCGAGGTCGGCACCGACGTTGTCAGCACGGGACTCGAATCCAAAATGATATGGTCATAGTGCTCCGACCACTGGCGCAGCAGCTCGACAATACCACCACTGGATAACGCCCGCGCCGTCTGTTCGGGGGCATCACCTGCGGGCAACACGTCCAGTCGCTCGATCCCGCTCTTCATGATGGAATCCGGGGCCCCTCCATCCAGGTTGGCACTCAAGCCAGGCTCCTTCTGCAATTCAAAGCACGTATGAAGCGATGGTGCTTCGGTGTCTGCATCAACGAGAAGGACGCGGGCATTGGATTCCGTGGCAAGCGTGTGCGCCACAGCAACTGCCGTCGTGGTCCGACCTTCGCCAGCCCGCGAGCTTGCAACCAGTACCGTCTTGGGAAGGCTGCCTTTAGCCGCGCTCAGCAGATTGCCGCCCAACACACTGAACTCAGTCCGGTTTGCACCAAGAATCCTGCTGATATTACTAGACAACATAGCTTCGTCCAACAAGTGGTCCACACATAGAGAACAGATTTTTGCGTTCCCCTTTTCCTGCAGCAGTAATCTGCAGCAGAAAAGGCTCAGGGCGCCATCGATCTACTCAGCGATAAATCGAGTCTATACTCTGCCGACACAACGGCAAGTCCTTTTTATCACTTGCACCTTTCGAGTAAGGCCAAGCTTAACGGTTACTTCTCAAACGCCAGGACATCGTAGACAAATGAACGGGATTCCTCTGAATATCCAACAGCCAACGTGGCGGCATGGCAGCGGCATGGCACGTCA
>JABGOW010000170.1 GCA_018645275.1 Verrucomicrobiota bacterium | reverse complement strand
ACACAGACACGGCATACGAGGCGTTGAGACAGAGTGATGTGGTTATCTACTGTATGACTCCACAGTTGCTAGATAAACCATCGTTGCAGGCCTTCAAAAAAGTTGCATTCGAGGACGGCTTAGGCTGGAAGCTGGTCGCCGTTGTCAACAGGATGACACAGGAAGGTGGGTCGCGCTCATCACGCCCGGAGGACCGCATCAAGGAATATCGCCAGGATCTAAAGACGAAGCTGCAGCCCTACGATATGGACGAGATAGAGCAGTGCTACATTGATGCTCAGCTGTACTTGAAGGGGTGCAGGTACCAGAGCGAGCCGTACAAGAACGCCAGCTGTTTTTCGGAGCTAGTAGCGGCACTGGACAAGATGATTGGTATGGGGAGACTTGCCAAGCTGCCGTTCAATGCTGTGCAGGCCGCGCTAGATAATCTGGCGGCACGAATGGCCGCCAGTGATCCCGCAGAGGAGCCCTATCTCTTCCTCTTGGATCAACTGTCACGCGCCGCGCAGCGCACGCGCCGCCAGCTCAAGAGTCAGAGCAACAGCATCGTTACTCGCCTTGGCAGCGAGATCGTGGATGCCGCCGAAATCGTGTGCGATGGGTTGGAGAACGCAGGCACCCCGGAAGCGTTGAGGCGATTCGACCGCCAGGCGCAAGCAGCGGTGTCCAATGCCCGCACCCAAGCAACAGAGCAACTGCAAGAGCTCTTTGACCGTCAGGCGGCTGATCTAAAGGAGCGTGTATCATCCGTCTGTGACGGACCGCTAGGCTCCGAGTTCATTCTCTATCTTGACCGCGTGGGCGCCCTTGATACAGGCGGTGTTGCCGTAGCGAAGGACGGAGATATTTTCGGGAAGGAGGCCCGCGACAAGGTCACGCAACTCGCCGGTATCCTCGGCGATATGGGCGAGAAGGCATCAGGTGGTCTTGAGCAGGTGTCGAAGAACAGCGAGGGTATCAGGAAGCTCATCTACTCAGCCGGAAAAAAGGCTGGCAAGAAGTTTAAGCCTCACGGCGCCGCCACCCCCGCGAAGAAAGTTGCAGCGAGTGCAGGTAAGGCCAGCAAATACCTGAAATGGGCGAAGTTCGTCGGCCCGGCAATAGAGGGGTTGAACATCGCAGCGGACATTCGCGAAGACGTCCAGAACGAGAAGCGCGAACGTGCTCTGGAGCAGCAACGGCAGAAGATCAGGCGCGCTTTTGATGGCCATGCACATGAGCACGAGATGCGCTTTCGTGAGATCGTCGAGGATGCAGCAGAGGAACTGTTTCAGAATACGGAGCTGCTTATCGCGCAGGCTCGCTCGAAAGAAGAGGCCCGCATTGCCGGCAAGGACGGGTGCCTGAAGGAGCTTGCCGATATCCGATCATCTGTTACCCGGCTGTTGGTTGAAGCTAGGACGCAATCTACAAGCTAAGGAAATGGCAACATGGCAGATACATACAGGCATTTGAAGGACAAGATTGTGTCACACTACGCCCCCTTGGGAGTAGCGGTTGCCGTTGACCCGCCCGGTCGGGGCATGCCTGATCTGCTTGGCCACAAGCCCGACGGGGCCGTCTTTGTCGGTGAGATCAAGAGCGCGAACGAAGCCGCCGGTTCAGCAAGTAGTTGGTGGAATCACTGGAGCAAACCGGAGCGGGACCTGCGGAAACACTATAGCGCCCCGGCACCGGATCAACCCAGTTCATTGCGTGGCTGGTGTGCAGTCGTTGATGGCCAGCTTCGTGAGTACTGCGCAACCCAGTCGGTGAGCGAGGGTGACCTGGTCGTGGAAGATGGCGCACGGCATGGTGATGCCATTCAGCAGGCGTTGCAGTTCTTGAGGTCAGAGGGGCGCGTGCTGTCATGGTCGCGCACCGATGAGGGTGACCTCCACTATTGGACCATCCGATACGTCTAGACCATGCGGTCTTTCCGGCCATATGGCGCCTGATAACATCTTCATCCCTTTTGTAAAGGCGGACACGCTATGTCCGCATGGCTCTGATATTCTCCTCACAAACAATAAGTAAGGAGAGCAGAATTTATGAACGGGAGACTATTGGCACTCCTTTCGAAAGGATACATCCAGGTGGTCCTTCTATCCGTCGCGATACTTGCCGGCTGCATGGCAAGCCCTTCATCGGATCCAGCGCCACCCATGCATGGAACCCAAGCATGGTCTTCTGAGGGTAAACAGAGGTCCATGGACGGATCAATCGCCGTCCTGGCGCATGCGATCCTCTTCGTGACCGACGGCAACGTGTGCGTTTCCAACAAGGCAAGAAATGTCATGCGGTTGACCTCTTCGGGTAAGGACCATTCGCCGGTGCTTTCCCCCGACGGTCGGTCGGTTGCATTCCTCAGAAAGTCGAGCAATGTTGCCTACCTGCCCGCGTCCGGCGAAGCTGATGGCGATGGCAATAGGTTGCTGGCCGACCAAGTATGGATGGTGGACTTGGGTACGGGGAAAGAGATGTTGCTGGTTGCCGACAGAATGCCAGGCGAGGGCGACGTTACGGAGGAACTCAAGAAGACGGTCGGCGTCGTTTCAGCCCTTTGCTTTTCGCCCGACAGCCGCAACCTGTACTTCACAACCTGGGCGTGGGTTGTGTCTGGAGCACTACATGCGGTGGACCTGCGGACGGGGACGGAACGCTTTGTTACCGACGCAAACTCGGTCGAGGTCGTGCAGTCGGGTGATCACGCCGGCTGCCTCATCGTCAGAAAGCACAAGTACTTCCTTGGAGGCGGCTCATATGACTGGTACTGGCTCATCGATTCGCAGGGGCGTGAAATCGGCCTGATCGGCGAGGTCGAGGGGCAGGTTGATATGTTCAAGGAAATGAACTGACCAGCGGTTCTCTCGCACCTACAAGTGGCTGCGTGACTCTGCCCTCACTTTAAGATGCTGGCCAGTGCCGCGATTCGCTTTTGCTTCTCCGGGTGGATATACTGGACGATCCAGTATGCCGCGTTGCCGCGAACTCAGTACTTCCGTGGGTCGTGACGCCGCAGGATTTTCATGATCAGGCGAATCAGCCACGGCCTGCTCATGTCGGGATCCACGACCCCTCACCGGCGCTCTTCCTATTGCCTTTGGCCATCGCGTGCCTCCTGTGTCCCTTTCGTCACTCACCGCCATCAAACCGGATCGCCATTGTCGTCTAGAAACACCTTGGTCTTTTCACCTGCGGCTGGATTGCGGACCCATCGGTATTTCTTACCCATCAGAGTCTTGTGAATCACGCCGTCCTCACCATCATCGGGATCGAGTTCATCCTCCGCCGGGTACGGCTCGCCGTCCTCATCCTTTCAATCCAAGTAGTGCCGTGCAAGTTCACCCGTGTCAGGATTGCGACCCATCACGTACTTCCGACCATTCTCGTCTGTTTCGATATCCTCGTCTGCCCGCACGCCTTCGGCGCCGTCGTCAGCAGATAGAGGTCGTTCCCCATCCTCGTCATGGCGCGCCTTGTCGCTGCCTTTGGCTGCCCGCCACTCCTTGTACTTGTCCAGGTCGGCGTAGACCTGTGCGAAGACCAGGCCGATGACAAACACGTCGTCCAGATACCCAACCACGGGTAAGAAATCCGGGATTACATCGAGCGGCAACAGGAAGTACAGGAGACCCGCGACAATCGCAATGATGGATCCGATAGGTACCTCCTTGTACTTGCCAGACACCCAGTCCCTCACTACGCCGAACATCAACGTAAGCTTCTCCCACACCGTTTCCAGCGGTCCCTGAAGAGCCTCGGCCTTCTTCATTGCGTCCCTGAGAATCTTCTCAGTCTTGCTCTTGTCCTTCACTGTCTCTTCTGCTTGAGATGTTGTGGCTGCGAATGCTGCTGCAACCTTTTCCATATCCAGTTGGGATTTGATCTTGCTGCTCATGTCTGGCCTCTCTGTGTTAAGCATCCTCACCTATGGATTGTCGAATACGAGCACGTGACCTGCTTGCTGCCAGCACCATTTACCTCGTGTTTGCCAACGAGTCGAGTCTCTCTTCGAACTGCGGGTGGATATGCAGCACGCGGTCGATCTTCTCCCAAGCCAAAGAAGGAATCGTCTGCAGAGTGAGCGGAAGCGGTTCCGACTCCCTGTATAGCTTCTCCAGCGCAGACGAAAGGTTTGGCCCATATCCTTTCTTCACGGCATAGGAGTCTGCGAGTCGTTCATGCCATGCAGCGCTTCCGAGAGAGCCAAGCTGACCGGCGAGGATGCTCAAGAAGGGGTTTGCGCCCTTCTTGATGAGTGACAGCGTCGGCGTGTTCTTGCAGAGATTGCCACAGAACTGAGTCTGGTAGATGACGTGTCCGGCCTCATGAATGGTGACGGCGAGGGCTTCCTCGAAGGTGAGCAACTGATACAGATCCTCGGTAATGAAGATCTCTCCGGTCGGGCACGCAAACGCCTCCAGCATCGATTTGCGCTTCAGTATGCAGACCCGCAGGTGCTTCCGCTTCGTTACCCGGCGCACCCGCGCCGTCAGCGGCTCGTCAATCCGGGACTTTCTCTTTAGCCATTTCAGGCGTCCAATGGCGAACGTTGTCTGCGCTGCCGTAGCCGCCAGAATGGCCACGATCCATATTGCCCATGACGCGCTAGTGCTTTCAATGCTTCTATCCATATGCTCCCTTTCTCTAATCGTTCGCAGGAAGCATATCAGGGGCATACGGTCATAGCGTGTCCGCATGAGTATTTACGGGAAGTTTCCATACGGACACGCTATGACCGTATGGGTGTTGTATCCTGCCTCTCAGATACTTGAGAAGGGAATTCCGAATATGCTGAGGCAGTGTGAATGGTGGATGAGATATGCGTATGGATGGGCATTGTTCCACATCCAGACCAACGGAGTTGTCATACAGACGTCGAGACTGCAGACGCGGATCTGGGCTTACTATTGGATTCTGGCGGGAGTGTTCAAATACCGCAAACGCCTGAATACCGCATGTGGTTGGGACAGGACGCAGAGGGTAATTGGTCGTGCAATACGCACTGTAATATGTCGACAGAAGCGCCTGGACCAAGAGGAAGAGCGGCGCTATTGGCATCGGGTTGTCCAACTGGCCGAAGAGAGCGGCAAACCGCAGTGGGTCGTCCGAGACATACTGGAAGATTCGCCCTGGTTGGTGGATATGTCGCTGAGCCCGAGCAGGAGGGAGCAAAGGCGCGCATGAGCTATCCATCACAGAGAGTATTCTTGCTGGCATTTACACGGTACACACAGACCGTCCTTGCCAATGAACGGGTCGTCGAGTCTGCAGGCGATAGTGACGATCAGGAGTTGGTCTTGCTCGGCCCCACGGAAGAGGACGTGTTTCCAGCGTGGGCCGATGAATCTCACACGGTTGACTGCGTATCAGAACTCTCGGTCCGCACAAACAATCTGCAGGAACTGCATGACTTGATTGGTAAAGGCTGGCGCATTGAGAGCGCCATCCCGATGGCTGGTGGGTGTTCATGCCTTATGGTCCTGCAGCGGGCGTCGTGCGGGCCCAAGCAGGAATCCGATCAGCACGTTTCTGAAATGCATCGGGGGACGGTGCGTCATGCTGAACGCTATCTGCGATCCTGGCTCAAGTTCTTGAAGGGCAGGTGGGGTACGATTACGAGATGGCATGGTTCACAAGAACACAAGAAGGAGGAAGAGGCATGAAACAGGTCAGGGCATCAGGGGTAATTGATCCACATATGACGGGGCAATACGTGCTCTCCCGATTCGTTGGCAAGCGATTGGCAGCCTGGCTGGAGCGGATTCTCATTGTGCATGCACGGCGACCGCTTCGCATGCACAGCAGAAAGCAGTAGATTATGATCATGAGCGAGCGGTTGAGAGCATTGGGAACGCTTTTCGTGACTGGCTATATCCAGGTGGTACTCATCACCGTGAACACATGGCAGATCGCTAATGGGAAGTACCTGTCGGCCTTGCCTGTGGCCTTTGCTATTTCGTTTCTCTGGACACTGAATGTGAAACAGATTGCATTTGGGAGTATCCCAGAACGGTTGATCTACTCCGGCGGCGCGATGACCGGCTGCGTGTCTGGAATTCTACTGTCAGGTTTGGTATATGTATGAACCTGCTAAGGGGGGGACGAATGAGTTCAGTGATGCCAACACCTGATGAGTTAAAGAAACTGGCCAAGTTGGCCAAGAAGAACGAGAAGCGTGAGCAGCAGGGCAAGCCACCGATCATCCCAAAACCGGAAGGCATGAGCCGTAAGGCGTGGAAGGACATGGCAAAGGGGCGACCGCCGATAGTCCATTAGCCTAATCACGCCGCCCTCAGCCCCCGCTCGAACACGTGCACCCGCTTCAGCCAAACAAAAAGGGTGTTCGAACCACAAAGTGTGTGGGGTGCCAAAGGGGAACAGAACCCGGGCGCAATCTCTATGCATCACTGTTTCGACTGTCCATCAATGACGTTGCCGGCGACGACGAGGATGGTTGTCTGGATTTCTCGTGGCAGTCTGTGCCAGTTTCCGGCAAGCCATGTCAGCTCATGATCAGCAGGGGCAATACGGACCGCTGCTGAAGCATTCCGTCCCATATACGTCCCACCGAGACTTGCGCTGTCCTCACAAGCTGCTATTGTGAAGTCACTTACAAATGCCGAGTCGAGTCCTCTCCGGGGTACCATTAGGCTTTTGCCCCAGATCGCACCGCTTGGGTCACCGCAACATCAGCAGCACGATGATCTACGTCCAGATGTCGAACATCTACGTCGACCGTGCCTTTGATGCCGCCCTTGGTTCTGGCGGGATCGTCTGATCCCGGAGAAGTGCGCTCATGTGGGGCACTTCTCTTTGCGGGGCAGGGCTGCCCCACATGTTTCTTGGCGCAGATAGTCCTGTGTGGCCCCGCATACGTTTTCGTATATTTCCGTGAGTAGGGTGGGGCACGGGTGGGGTATCTGCTCCAACTGACATGTGGCCGAGCACCAAGCTTGGCTCTAGCCTCCACCAGCGACGGCTGATCGAATTAGACATGGACTTCCCTCTGTCAGTGCGTCTACGCTGAGATTTCACATGCTGATGATAGAGGAGACAACTTGTCAGGAGGTGTACCGCATGAGGGTGAAGACGTTTTGTATTCTAGTTGGCCTTCTGATCGCAGTGACCGAAACCCCGGCCACTGAGGAGAGGAAACTGTCGGAGCTCGATACTCTGAAACAGAAATATGAAGAGGCCCAGAACACGATAGATGAAGACTTCTCCAAGAAGCAGTCCGATGCATCGGCTTCTTACGGCAGAGCCCTTGAATCCTACATGGTGTACTTGAAGAAAGAAGGGATGCTTGATTCGTACCTCGCAGTTGAGAAAGCGACAGTGCGTTTCGAGGCAGAGGGTGCCGTGCCCCCCGCTGAAGCTCGTGATACCCCATATGCGAAGAAGGCTGCCGAACAGTATGACGGCATCATGGAGAACATTGATAACGACAGACTGAGTCGAACTACTCGTCTTGCTCGTCAGTATGTGGTCAGGCTGAATAGACTCATAAAGAAACTCATGTTAGCCGATCGTATTGACGAGGCAAAATTGGCTCAACTGGAAGTGAAAAGGTGCCAGGCTATATTGGCTGCATCTGAGCCGGAGGAGCCGAAGTCCATAAAATCTGCCGCCCCATCACAACCAACCCGAAGGAAGACGAAGCCAGCACCTCCTGGAGTCACCATACCAGCTGGAGCCCTAGAATATGGCAGCCATCACTACAAGGGCTTTCCAGAGTCCATCACTTGGACGGAAGCCAGAGCTAGGTGTGCCGCTCTGGGGGGGCACTTGGTGACAGTCGAGGACTCCGATGAGGATGGGTTTCTCAGGACGAATTTCGTGTTCAAGACTGGGCTGAATTACTGGATTGGACTCTTCGATGTGGGAGATAGTGAATGGCGTTGGGTTGACGGTTCGACGGTTGGGTATACCGCCCTCCACGAGAAGCGGGCAGGCAATTACGTACGCTATGGATGGATGTACAATAAATGGGTGTGGTGGCCTGATCTGGATGCCAGTCGATATCGCAATGGATTCATCTGTGAGTGGGATCACTAACTTTACGGCACTGGTCTGACCCAAATGCATGGTGGTGCCTGCTGACTAGTTAATGGGAGCATTTACCCCACTGATCCTCAGTTGCATACGGAAAGGTATGTTTCCGTATGTAGGGTGGGAACTCGCAACAGCTTCGGCATCCGGGTTGAGGGCGGTGAAGTCTTCCTAAGAATGGGAACTAAGTGTTCGGACCGAATAGCCCTATTTCTGAAGTCGGTAGAAGCGATTAGTAACGGATCCCTGATCAACAACGACGTGAACGAAACCCCGGTTGGTAGGGGTGTCTGTATTCAAGGTCCAGTTTGTGTCTGAAAGCGAGTCGACTGAGTAGAGATCCCATCCGATTGCCGACAAGGGCCAAGATACAGCAGGGGCGTTGCTCTCTACGGTAAGTGTGAGTTGTGGCCGCGGTGGGATGACGAATTGAATCCCACGAACGGACAGGCTGCCGATCGGTTCTGATGAGGCCCCGTTCAGAGCGAAGAATAGATCCATATCTTGCCCTGCAAACTCGTCAACCATGATCATGCTTGCAGTCTCCCATGTGGCATCTTCCACATACTCAGCCTCCATGGTGAAGCAGTTCACGTTTGAAACTCCCATCGTCAGGTACTCCCCTGGTCCGGAACTATCAAAACGGAACTGGAAAGTTAGAGCCACGGCCTCGACCGGTATGGACACGGGAATCCATATATATGCGGAATTTGTCGGAGGATCTTCACTCAGTGGGGTGATGCTGAGACTAGCAAGTGATTGTGGAGCAGCAGGACCGGAGCCCACCTGTAACTGAAAAGTGAGGCCCCAATCACCTTCCGTTTCGTAGAACGGTTCCGGCGCAAAGTACGCCGGAGTAGATTGTGCGGTGCCCGAATAGACGGGTGTACCCAAATGCCCAGAGTATGAGTCAACAAAATCGGCGAGAAGGTTTCCTGCGTAGCGCATTGTCGAGTCATAGGAGCTGAGAACCGCATTTCCTAGAACCGTTAGGCCGCCCCCCAGCCAGCCAACACCGAAATAGGATTCGGCGGATGGGAATGCCAGCCCCTCGCCCACAGGGCCTGTGTACGTGACCTCCAATTCCGGCGCGCTGATTGTATCTGACTGCATGTATAGGCGACCGACAGTCGGTGCGGCCCATAGTGTATTGCGCTCGAATGACCAACGGTGACCGACGGCACTCCCCAGCGGATTTGCTATGGTGGCACGATACCAATCAACGGCGTATTCGTGGCGGTTCACCTGATTGGCTGTGGGCAGCCAAAGACCCACGTTGAGCGCGTCATCATGGTAGAAACCAACGCAGGAAACGTAGTTGTCAACCCATGCGGCCTGTTTAGGGATCACCTCTGTCCAACTGCCAGCGGCCGCAATAAGCGAACCCGCCGTGTCAATGTGCTCTGCCCGATTGATGAAGGCTGTCGCGAAAAGAAGATCCCAACTGAGAGTTGGACTGCCGAACACTGCAGATACCTCTGCCTCGTCCAACAGTGTCATGTGGGTACGAAACGGTGCGAATTGGAGATGAGGCCCAGGGCTGTTCCTTGTGTCGCCATGGAGGTAGTTAGCAGCACGACAGTTGACTTTGGTCCCCAGGCTGTGACCGATGAAGTGTATTGGCTTGTCATAGCCCGCGCCCAGAAGGTAGAGCAGTTCCCCTCCAAGTGCTTCACCTTCGCTTGCTGTTCGCGCCGCAACGCGGGCGAGCTCAGCAACTGCGCTCTCGGCGTTATCACGCCAGTCCCAGGCAAGGATATTCACATCGTAACCTTTCGCAACCAGAGCCGCGGCCATTTCCGCCGGCCATGCATCGGAACTGCTTCGCCATCCGTGGGTGAGCACTACTGTCATCCTGTTGCGGCTTAGAACCCCGTCATGGCTGAATACTTGAACTTGGCTACCATCAGGAATACGGGGTGGCTGTGTTAGCGTGGACGGGGGAGCATCGAGTGCTGGGGCATTCGTCGGGGCTTCCGGCCGCGGCGTTGAGGCGGGCGAATGTAGGTACAGATTTGCGGTGCCAGTCGTGATCGCCCCGTACGAGTTCTCGGCTGACACCCAGTATGGTCCGGCGTCATCCGGTTGGGCACCGGTAACAAGAATACTTGACGCTACTCCACCTGCAACGGCCACGCCATCCACATACCATTGGTAGTTCATCGGTGTGGAACCGGAAACTTGAACGTCGAACGACACGTCAGTTCCGAGTGCCGCAAGCTTGCTCACTGGCTGCCGGACAATGACTGGGGGCCCATGAAAGAGGTAGCTCACCAGTGTACTCGATTCAAAGGTGAGGTCTGAATCACCACACCAGTCATAGTACAGGTAGCTTGCCAATGGTGAGGCCACATTGGGCTGCGCGGGCGGAACCGACAATGTCTCATGGAAGTGGTAGGAAACGAGGGGGGAAACAACATCATTCGTGCCATCACCGGAAACGTAGTCGCAGAGAAACAAGGTCATAGCGGCAACCGAGACGACTAGATGACGTGATGACCAATTCATAGCGTACCCAACGACAAGCTCCTCAGTTACGCAACGTGTATCGCTTTCCAGATGCGGAAATATACGCGACAGACTGGCCTCCGCCGAGCACGCTCATGATCTCCACGCTGGCGAATCGTTCGCCGGTGGCAAGCCAGCCGGTTTGTGCCAGTGATGAAGTCCAATCCGAGCTGGGTGTCGATACGTAGAGGTCAGCAATACCGCTTACAACCTTGGCCTGAATGGTGCCGGTGCCCCGAGGCATATTGACCTGGAAAGTCGCAGTGCTGCTGACCTCAGTTCCAACAGAATTCAGCGATACTGCACGAACAACTTCCCCGCTAGAAGGCTTAATATCGAGCACGACTTCTGAGCCCAGGGGAACATTGTGGCAACGAACCACAATAGTGACGGGCTGTGCTTGATGTGCCGAGATTACTACATCTGGATCAGTGGGAATCCCCGTCGGGTTCTGAGGCATGACAGTTCCGGCGACGCTCTCTATTGTGAGCGTTATGTTCTGACCGGCCGGGAGTAGTACGACAGGCTGGAAGCCCCTGGCAGAAGCACCCGTCAGGCTACCTGTGTAGGCGTCTTCAAGTGCGTCGATTCGAATTCGTCCATGTCCGGCAGTAGAGCCATATCGCCCGCCCCCCCAGTAGTAGTAAGCAGTACCACCTTGAGTGCTGATGGCGCCGGTACCTCTTACTCGTGTCGAGATGAGCCTAACGCCGCCGCCACTGCCTCCCCCGCCGCCATAGTGGGTTGAAGAAGTCGTCAATGCGCCACCACCCGAGGCATCAATGGAGCCGTTCAGGACGATCTCCTGATCTGATGCAATCAGAAGCGCTCCTCCTCCGCCGCCCCCGCCGTTATATATTCCTCCAGTCTTGCCGCTACCACCGCCGCCCCCTGAACCCCCGATCAAAGGTACCAAGTACCGGGTGCCGTAGACATCACCTGCGGGGAACTGCGAAGTGCGAGATGGGTCTTCGTTGCCTTTCGTCCCAAATGAACCGCTGCCACCCAGGTTGCCGCTATTACCATTTATGACCGTGCCCCCCCCAGGTCCCAGACCCGCGCCGAATGTGCCTGTCTCGTCATCCTCCACTCCGCTCCCACCGCCAAATCCTCCAGGTCCCCCTGGGGCGCCAGATATTCCTGGTGTGACTTCTCCGATCTTCATGCCTCGCACTGCAACGGTACCTTCGATTGTGCAGGTCGTTTGGACAAGCCATACGACGGGTGTATTCTGTGCGTTCCGGGTAAACGAAACTGTGACTCCACTGGGAATGACTACAGAAGAGTATTGGTAAATGCCATCAGGATGGTCAGTCATGTCCACAACGATATTCGTGGTGGGATGGAACACACCGTCACTTCCATCACTTCCGCTATCTACCTGCGCCCGCACAGGAACTGCCAGGTAGGTGACTATCAACATCAACAAAAGGATGGATGTCGTTGTGCTTCGGGCTCGTGAGTCGGTTGCTTTCATAGGGCTCAGTTCCTTCGCTGTGAAGTCGTGTGTCGGGCCGGACTCATACTCAAGTGAGACTACCTGCATATCTGAAAGACTCCAAGGGAATACGGTTGAATATGACTGTAGCTTGAACGTCGTGTGGCGGACTCCCCCGCACGGCAGGCGTTGCTGCGCAATGGGCCCGATGCACAGGAACGCAGAACCACAAGCAGTGAGACGGCGGTTGCCCATTTGATCATTCGTATAGCAAGAAGAACCACCAACGACAGAACAGGTATACAATCCCGGCTTTGATGTGAGGGCAGGCACGTAAATAGTTCTTCCGTGTATAGGGCGGGGCACCGGGGCCAAGAGCACAGCATGCAATGTGTCTTGTCCGTTGACATAAGACTCGTTGCGCCCACATTGTGCAGCTGTTAGAGGTCTCTAATGGCATTCTGCTTTGCGTACGGAAACGGCTATTTTGGTGAGTAGGGTAGGGTAAGGAAAGCCTGCGTGTGGATGTTGCTCCAAGGACTCGTGGATCAACAGAATACCTATTCCGTCACTTCGGGCACTACAAGGCCAGGACAAGTATGGCTGTACTCCCGGCAGTTGCTCTGCAGCACGGGTGTTCGCAATTGACAAACATGGCCTGGGTGTGTTCTCTATGGTCTCTGGGTAACTCCCCTGAGGAGGAGGCCTCTGGCCAAAGCGTCAACGCTTTCTTTGAGAGGTATCAGCATGGACCTTAACGTCACGGTCGAAACAGGCGATGTAACTGTTCCTGAGTCAACACTCAGGCGTGCGGGAGCGACCTCTTATTCCCTTGATCAGTTCTATCTGGTGGAACTTGATGATGTCGCGTCACGGCTTACTCCCACCCAGTGGAATGCCCTCCGCGTCGCTGTGGCCAGTCCCTCGACTGCTCAATGGCGGCAGGGAGCGGTTGCGCCCTTCGACGACCCAGCCCTCCAGCAACTAGCAGGCGTGATCGATACCACGCCGTCGTTTCAGCTCTTTCTCGCCGCAGTTGAGATCCTCGACATTCTTGAGACCTTGGTGCTCCCCGCGCCAGCATCGCCCAAAGAATTGCGTAATGTTCTTGCCGGAACCTTTTCAGATATCGCTACTCATGCGGGGCGACAGAAGGGGCTCTACTTCATCCCCCTTGAAACGTGCGAAGCGCTGACGCAGCAAGTAGCAGAGGAACTGGTCTTGAGCAACAAGCTCTGCCGCCTACGAATAGTCATCGGTACGGACGACGTGCTGCAGACCTATTATGTACCTTACGCGACACCAGTTTCGAGCGCTGGTGATTTCTCCCAAGATGCTTATAGCGTGTGGAGGAAGATTCGCGCTGCATGTAGAGCAGCCACACGGAGTTTCGAGCAGTGATAGCTCATGTTCTTGCTATTGCGGCGCTCCTTCTCACTGGTCTGAACTCGTGGTTCATGCTGTATTCGGGGGTCCGCACACGGAAACGTTACGTGCTCGCTGATGATTCTTCTAGTTTTAGGCCGTCGTACCTGCGAACAGAGAATTTCTGGCGATCATGGATCGCTGGTCTGGCGACATCAGGCATTATGTTCATAATTGCGACACTACTGCAGCATGGCGTAGCAGCTCCCACGCCATGGGTGAATCCGATACTGCTGGGATTCTACAACGTAATCGCGGGCGTTTTGGGAGCGATAGGTCTTCGGGATGACGGCCCAGACAGAATGGTCTGGTGGAGAATGCCGTGGGCGCTGCTCCTCTTTGCTGTAGCGTTGTACAGTTACGGGTTATCCGCATGGAGTGCGGCGGAGTATTCTGCTGGTTGGCTGCCGTGGCTGATGCCATGGACATCCCTTCTTGCCGCTCAGCCGTAGCGGTTCTGGTTCTTCGCCACTCCCAATGTACGACTTCGGCCTCGGCCTTGCGCAGTTGCCAACATATGGAGCCCTATCTGCCTATCAGGTTACAGAACACCCATTCTGTTGCCTGCGAATATGACGTTCACCTACGGAAAGACTCATTTCCGTGAGTAGGGTGGGGCACGGGTGGGGTATCTGCTCCAAGGAACTCATTGGTATGTCACTTATGAAATTCGTATCACATATACAGCATTCCCTTGAACGATCAGGGATGCCCTGCTAGCCTCAACCCCGCTCGTGGGACATGGCGCAGGTGTTGGATAACACCAATAGCGCCCGATATCCCAACAGCCTGTTAATATCATGTTCGGTGAACGAGATGAAAAGACATGCCCCGCTACTTGGCTTCGCCTGTGGTCTGCTTCTTGCCGCTATTCAGTCGTTCGGAGAAGAACTGTTTGCAACGGCCTTTCTCGATGACCAATCATGGAAGACTGACCAAGCTGACCGCTTCTACTGGGATGCAGAGAGCGAGGTGTTCCATGCTCGGATGGAGAATGCGGTACCGGCCTACGAGCCAAATCGTTATTGTGTCCTCCGCACTCAGCTTGACCCGCGAAAATCCTTTGAGCTTGAGTGGTGCGTGTTCATCCACGATCTGGCCGTAAACGGATTCTGCAGCTTTGGTCTCTACAGTGCGGACCTACTCAACAGGAACATGACGAGCCAAAGCTATCCACGCAGGCTAAGCGCCAGCACGCTGAACATGGGGTTCAGCGGATACGGGAGCAGTGGTTTCGGACTCAGAATCGCGTTGATTGATGACGATGAAGACGATCACGGTTTCGGGGGGTACAGCTCAGGAGGACGAAGTACCTACGTTGGCCGATGGCTTCACTGTGTGATGACCTATGACGGGTCATCGCACGAGATGCGTTACGCGGTGACTGATACAGAGTCGGGATCGGTTCTCAGGAATGGCACACGAACGGGAGATACGTTCGATTCGGGGATGGTCTATCTCGGCATGAGTCAGAACCCTGTGGGGCAGCCTGGCACAGGGATCTATGAGAACCCCGCTGACGCGGCGATTATCGAGATTGACAACATTGCCCTGCGCGGCGAGGTCGCTCCGCCACCCCACTTAAAGCAGGCTGGCGGGGCAACATGGGAGAGCGATCTGCTTCTTGGAAGCACCAATCCTGACGACACGATCGCAAGGTATGGGTGCTTTCTGTCAAGTACGGCCATGCTTCTTCAGCATTTCGGTCACGGCGTTGATCCGGGGTCTCTGAATGTCTTCTTGGCATCACACTCGCCACAGGTTGACGGGTTCCTGCGCTTCGGCATGATTCCCGATGACGTGTCCTCCTATGGACAGACCGATGGATGGGAAAGTGTTCCTGTGCGTTTCCTGCACGCATCATTCCCCTCGGAAGCCACAAGAGACGCGATAGTCACCACCATCCGGCAAGTCATCAGTAAGTCCGGCCCAGTCATTCTCCGTGTGCCACAGTATGGCGACGGCATGGAACACTATCCCGCCTGGCAGCACGCCATTCTTGCTTGGCAGGTGGCTGCAGGGACAGTCTTTGTTCGAGATCCCGGTAGTTCTCGATCTGGGCTACCCGCTGAGCGTGACATTGATTCCCTTACCCTTGATGACTACGTTGATTACGTTCGCTCATCAGTTGCGGTACAGTATCAGCCGGATACTTCATGGGAGTTCCTCCAGCAAACGGAATATACGTACGCGGAAGCCATAGGTGTGCGTAGCGATCCACTCATAATAGGTTCGGTCAACTCACCTGTTGAAATCGTTGTGACTGCCCCTGACGGCACTCGACTTGGGCGCGATCCCCATTCGGGAACGAACTACACCACTCTTGCCTATGGCGAGATTGTTCGTGCTGCGGGCATCATCACACCTGACGGCACGCCGATGGCCGTGCCAGACCATTTTCCCGCTGACATATCCATCGGCAACGTCTCAACGGGCCAGTACATCGTCGATGTCTACGGAACAGGAACTGGCCCTTGGTCTTTGGATCTGCAAGTCACCGGCTCGGGCGTATCTACGTCTCTACTATACGCGTTCACGGGCACTGCTTCGGCGGTGAGCCACGAGACGTTTGCCTTTGATGTGACTTTGCCACCGCAACCAGTTCCACCCACGCTTTCCATTGCTCGAAACGCCGAGACAAACGCCCTCGTTCTTCTCTGGCAAGGGGTTTCCAGCAACAGGTATCTCGCTCGACGATCATACGACTTGTCAGACTGGAGGACGATTTCCACTGAAGCGATTACCGGGAACAACGAAACAATCTCATTCCCGTTGCCGAGAACGCAGTCGAACGCAAGTTTCTACTCTGTTGAAGCACTACGAATCACCGAGCGAGAGAATTGACCCGTACCCAGTGCAGCCGCGCAGACGCGGCTGCACTGGTCCGGTCATTCTGGTCGTTGCGGTGCTCAATCAGTTATTCGGAGCATTGCCGACAGAGAGCGACCTTCTAACTCATCAAGATGCCTATTCTGATGAGCCGGCAGGGGCAATGTCTGGGCAATCCGCAGCCGCGCTTGGGCAATCAGCAGGTGCCCTCTCTGATCCATTCATTCAGTCTTGCCCTGACGGGGTCTTTCATCGGATCAAAGTACGCGAAATGGGGGACTCCGATCACAGTACGATTGCGCCCGCATATGTGGGCATTGCGTAGTCGTTTGATTTTCCAGTTGCTGTAACCACTGTCTTCCGTATCCCTCTCTGTCTCGGAGAGACCATACCTCCATCGGATGAATGCATAGGGTGACTCGGGACCGTTGCCGAACACGAGCAGGATGTCGGGGTTAACCAGTGAGATGAGGTAGAGGTGCGCAGGCCAACAGTAGTTTGCATGAGTCCAGAAACTCTCGGAGGAGAGGAAGTCTTTGCAGATGCTGCGGCTCCGGCCGTATATCAGGTTAGTGGCACAGACGCTGCGGAGATCGACCCGCAAGATATCCGAAGCCAAGGCCTGGATCCGCCTCTGCACCAACGCAGTGCCGCTGTTCTCGGCATCATTGGAGTGATCGATCCAATTCTCGTCTTGATATGCGTTCTTAGTGTTGGAGTCAAACGTATCTAGCTCTGCATCAATGGTCTTGGACTGCTGTTCCCTGTCATCTGGATCACCGCCCGGATTCGTCCCCATCAGGTAGAAGGGCCCCCTCCTTCGTAGCGTATCAATGGAGCTATAGAGGATGGCGCCGTTGGCCTTGCGTACCTCAACCGGTAACAATTCTCGAAGATGGTTGCCCATCTCCTTGGCATCTGTGTGCTCCGCATTCATCATTGCCCCTTGCTTGCGCTAATCAGATGTGCCCAACATTCGGTGACGTTTGACTCGTCCTGAGGCGATCCCTCAACACTGTGACTTGACGCGTGCCTGGAAGAACGATGTGAAATGGGTCTGGAACACTTTCTCGACACGCGATTTGTTTGCCGCTCTTCTTTCTCTTGTATCTGCTCTGTTGGTAGCGTTGACCAAAGGGTCTAGCGTCTTTATCCACTTGGTTTCCGCTGCCGATAGGTCTTTGGGGGCGCATCTCAGTATGTACAATGCGAGCTTCCAATCTTTGCTGTATTTCTGTAGCCACGCTTGAAAGAAGGCCAGCTTCCTGTCATTTGGGCAATACACCTGAAACGAGCGGTGGTAGTCCTTTATTCTGTTCTGTAGATTCGTTGTTTTACCCACGTAGACTCTGAGTATCGTATCATCTGCACCCTCGGCAAGTTGTCCGCAGATCAAATAGATCCCCTTGCTATCGGGTACATTTGAGAGATAGTCTTGTCTTGTGTTTGAGAAGTCCAATACTGGGGTTATGAGGGTAAATTGGCTCTCCACGAACCCTCTCTGTTTCTCTGTTGCCATGTAGTAACTTAAGTCTGTCATAGTGAGACCTGTTGAGTGCCCTTCCTTTATCTGCTCGGTTCCAAGTGGAGGATTCTGAACGCCCATACGCGCTCCTCCGCTCCGAACTCCTCTCCGATCGAGATGCTCGATGTCAGTACAATCTCCACCATGCCGTCTCCATCGGTGTCAACCAAGTCTGCTGGGTCAGCACCCATGGTGGGCAAGATGTTGACGTTGTAGCCGCTTTCAGAAGATAGGATGATAACCGTGTCATCATATAGCGCGGCCGATCCACACCCGCCCATGGAGACAGCCAAGAAGTAGTCCATTTTACCGTCGGCGTTCAGGTCGCCCGAATAGGGGATGCCGACGTAAGGCAGGATGTTGTGGTCGGCTAAGGGGGTGGGGGGAAGAATGGCTCTGCCGTCAGTATCCAGGATGCTCAGTATTAAGCGATCAGGTTGTGCGCGGCTATCGACTATAATCATGGGTGAGTTTGTAGCGGTTGCGCGGTAGGTAAGCCTGCTGCTGGTTCCGCCCGCCGTTTCCGGATTTAGCACCTGAATGCATGTCTGCATGGGCATCTGTGACGGCGGGTCCGCGGAAAACGGGCTACAGCCCGGGGGATAGGCATGTGCCAAGGCGGCGCACCATGCCATCAGTGCACTAGCCAGCACAATGGCCGTGCTGCCACTTGGGATGGTTTCTCTACTTCGCATTCGATTTTGCCATTAGCTTGATCTCGTCCTTGACCCATTGTTTCAGCTCTGCTGGCTCTCTTACCTGTACATAATGTCCCCACGCCATCACCCATCGGAAGACCTCGAACAGGCCGGCGGCTTTGAAGATCAGTTCGATATCGCCGTTCTTGAGATTCTTGATCTGCTGTTTGGGATGCCACTGCCGCTCCATCACCCATGGAGCAATCTCTTTGTCGAAGAGCAATCGGACAGTCTGAACGTTATCGCCCAAGACGAAACGGCCGAACGTGTTCTGCAGCATCTTGGCGGAATCGAAGTCGGTCGGGATGTCGAAGTGCTTCTGGGTCAGCGATGCGGTTTTGATACGGGCCAGGGAGAACTGGCGGAGCTCCTGGGTGTCAACAGTGGGCCCGAACACATACCATTCGCCCTGCAGGTTGGCGATGTGGTACGGGGAGAGAATCC